>JAYVMM010000105.1:0-11970 GCA_043758975.1 Planctomycetota bacterium
AGGAAAACCGCTGAGCATCGGAGGCAAGTCTTTTACCAACGGTGTGGGCACCCATGCCGAATCGAGCGTCACCATCACCCTCTATGGAGCGGCCAAGCGCTTCACCGCCCAGGTCGGCGTCGACGACGAAGTGGGAGAGAAGGGCACGGTTGAATTCAGCATCATTGGTGACGGCAAGACGTTATGGACGAGCGGTCGCATGAAGGGCGGGGAACCGGCCAAATCCGTCGATGTCGACCTTGCCGGACGCAAGCGTTTGACCCTGCTGGTGGAGGATTCCCACGATGGCAACGGCTCGGACCATGCCGATTGGGCGCAGTCCACCATTACCTACCAGGGCAAGGCCCCGAGCATTCCGATCGAACCAGCGGTGGTGCTCACACCAAAGTCGTCTCCCCAACCGCGTATCAATGGGGCCAAAGTCGCTGGCATTCGACCAGGTCATCCATTTTTGTACACCATTGCCGCGACCGGCGAGCGGCCGATCATCTATACCGCCGCTGGACTGCCTGAAGGCCTCAAGCTCGATTCTGCGACAGGCATCATCAGCGGCGCACTTGCGGCGGTGGGTGAGCACAGAGTGACAATCACGGCGGCGAATAGCCTGGGCAATGCCACACGTGAGTTGAAGATACGAGTTGGCGATCTGCTGGCCCTGACCCCGCCTATGGGCTGGAACTCCTGGAACTGCTTCGCTTCGGAAGTGACTGAGCTCAACGTGCGCGATGCCGCCGATGCCCTTGTTAAAGCCGGCTTGCGCGACCACGGATGGACCTACGTCAACATCGACGATTTTTGGATGATCAAAAATAACGACGGGAACGCCTATATGCACGGGCCAGCACGCGATGCCGACGGCAAGATCAATGCTAACAAGAAGTTCTCGGATATGAAGAAGCTGACCGACTACATCCACGGCCTCGGGCTCAAAGCGGGTATTTACTCGTCGCCCGGACCCACCACCTGCGGCCAATGCACGGCGAGCTACAAATTCGAGAAGGAGGATGCAGGGCGCTTCAGCGAATGGGGCTTCGACTACCTCAAATACGACTGGTGCAATTATGGCGATGTCGAGAAGGGCTCGGGCCTCGCCTACCAAATGAAACCGTATAAGCTGATGGGTGATATTCTGCGCGCACAGCCGCGCGACATTGTCTTCAGCCTCTGCCAATACGGCTCGGAGAAGGTGTGGGAATGGGGAGCTGAAGTAAATGGCAATTGCTGGCGCACCACCGGTGACATCGTCGACACCTGGCGGAGCCTGCGCGGCATCGGATTCAGCCAGGCTGGCCACGAGAAATTTTCAGGGCCCGGCCATTGGAACGATCCCGATATGCTCGTGGTCGGTCGCGTCGGCTGGGGCTCATCGTTGCATCCCACACGCCTCACCCCCAATGAACAGTACACCCACATTAGCATGTGGTGCCTGCTAGCGGCACCGCTGCTGATAGGCTGCGACATGACTAGGATCGATAGTTTCACGCTCAGCCTGCTCACCAACGACGAGGTGCTGGCGATTGACCAGGATCCCCTCGGCAAGGGCGCCTGGCGAGTAGCCTCCGGAAATGAATTCGAAGTCTATTCAAAGCCGCTGGAGGACGGCACCATGGCGGTCGGACTCTTCAACCTCGGAGAGGAGGAGCAGACGGTCTCTGTACGATGGCAGGATCTTGGGTGTACGGGGAGGCAGCCGGTCCGCGACCTGTGGCGTCAACAGGATTGCGGCGAGTCGGCTGACGGATTTTCGGCCAGCGTTTTGCGCCATGGCTGCGTTCTGATAAAGGTCGGCAAGCCTCGGTGACTAAGACGCGCCCTGCGTCGAGCTTTAGCATCGGCTTAACGCGATGCGGGCAGAGTCAGAGTCCCCGGCCCCGGATCCACCCCGCCGCCGATCAGGTGCGCTGGGGCTGCCGCGGCAGGTCGCGGAAGCTCAGGCAGAACACCACCAGCACCACCACGGCGAAGCCGGCGAGGGGTAGCCACAGGTGCGGCCAGGCGGGCAGGGAGGCCGCGACGTCGGCCGCCACCGGTTTGCCGTCGGGGGCGACGAAGGCGCGCCCGGCGAGCAGGCCAGCGAAGATGGCGCCGACGTAGAGGCCGAGTCCGTAGGTAAAGAACACGTTCATCGCCTGGGCCTGGCCACGGATGGTGGCAGGCGTGGCGCGATCGACGTAGACCTGCCCGGCGACGAAGAGGAAGTCGTAGCTGAAGCCGTGCAGCGCGACGCCGAGCAGGAAGAGCAGGAAGCCAACGTGCATGAACGGCACCGGGAAGCCGGCTATGATGACGCCGGGGTACTGCGGATTGGCGATGCCGTCGGCGAGGAAGGGGGGCGGAACGGCGCCCAGGGTGGCGCTCCAGCTGAACAGGGCGTAGCGCACCACCCAGGCGGTGATGCCGAGCGCGAGCATCCATTTGATGCCCAGGCGGCGGATCAGCCAGGGCATGAGGAAGAGCATGCCCGCCTCGAGCCAGGTGCCGACGTTGCCCCACACCGAGGCGTGGGTGACGCCCATCGCGCCGAGTTGGCTGGACAGGTAGACGTAGTAGGCCGAGAGCGGGATGCAGATCAGGAAGGCGCACACCAGATAGATGGCGAAGGAGGGGTTGCGCCATTCCCGCCAGGCATCGGCGAAGAGCAGTTCGCGCCACGACAGCGGCTGGCCGCGCTTGGGTGGCGGCGTCGCCGGCAGGGTCAGGCAGAACAGCCCGACTGCGAGCGAGGCCAGCGCGGCGATGCGGAACTGCTCGGGGCCGGTGCCGGCCTCGATGGTCTGGCCCGCGACCACCCGGGTGAACAGTACCGCCAGCAGGAGGCCGCCAGCGATCCAGCCCAGCGTGCCCCACATGCGCACCAGTGGGAACTGCTGGCTGCTGTCAGCAAGGTGCCGGAAGGCGAGCGCCGAGGTCAGCCCCAAGGTCGGCATGAAGCACAGCATGTGCAGGAAGATGCCGGTGTTGAACCATGTGCTCTTCGCCAGCGTCACTCCGCCCAGGGTCAGCACGGTATAGGTCTCCGCTGCACCGCCTGGTGCGGCTGCGCCCACCATCGGCGTCCCCTGCAGATCGCCAATCCACGGCAGGAACCACATGATGGCACCGCCGGCGATGAAGCAGGCGGCCAGCACGCGCTCGGTGTTGAGAAAGCGGTCGACACACAGGCCGAGGAAAAACGGCGCCACGATCGCCGCCAGAGGGCTGGCGGTGTAGAGCCAGAACGCCTGGTAGGACATGTCGTGTGCGATCATGTAGCGGAACCCGGTGAGGTACCACGCGCCCCACACCAGGTACTGCAGGAAGAACAGTGCCGACAGGCGCGTGCGGATGTACGGGGGCGAGCTCATCGGCGTGTTCATCGGCGGACTCCTCGGCAGGGCTTGCGGGCGGTGAGCGGGGGCGCGACCGGGATGGCGTCCTGCCTCATGGCGCGCCGTGCGCGCTGCTCCCCGCCGCCGTGCGCGTGAACAGCGGCGCGAGTACCTCCTGCGTGCGGCGCAGGGCATCTTGACGGCTGGCGAGATCGGCCTCGAAGGCGCGATCCTCGACCTCGACGCACACCGGACCGTCGTAGCCGACCGCCTGCAGCGCGGCGATGAAGCGGGGCCAGTCGATCTCGCCGCGTCCGGGCAGCACCGGCTGGTGGAACTGCAGGGGGGTGGCGAGGATGCCGACCTCGGCCAGGCGGGCACGGTCCATCTTGACGTCCTTGGCATGGACGTGGTGCAACCGCCCGGCGAACTCGCGCAGCGGCGCGAGGTGGTCGATGCCCTGCCACACCAAATGCGACGGATCGAAGTTGAGGCCGAAGCACCCCTGCGGCAGGTCGGCGAACATGCGCCGCCAGATATCGGGGCTGCGCGCGAGGTTCTTGCCCCCCGGCCATTCGTCCATGGTGAACAGCATAGGGCAGTTCTCGATGCCCACCTTCAGCCCGAGCTGTGCTGCCTCCGCGACCAGCGGGCGCCATACCTCGAGGAAGCGCGGCCAGTTGTCCTCCACCGACGCCCGCCAGTCGCGCCCGATGAAGGAGGTGACAGTGCCGATGCCCAGGCGCGCTGCCGCGGCCATGACTTTGCGCAGGTGGGCGATGCAGGTCGCCGCCTCGTCGCGGTCCGGCGACAGCGGATTGGAGTAGTAGCCCAGGGCGCTGATGTGCACCCCGCTGCGGCGTTGCAGCTCCTGGATCGCCGCCACCGCCGCGTCGTCGAGCTGGTCGACATCGATGTGGGTGACGCCAGCGTAACGCCGTTCGGCCTTGCCGCGCGGCCAGCACATCACCTCGACGCACTGGTAGCCAGTGCTGGCGGCGAAGGCGACCACCTCTTCCAGGGTGCGATCCGGCAGGATCGCGCTGACGAAGCCGAGCTGCATGGCATAGTCTCCTGCGTGGTCGGGGAGGGTGCGGCAGCCGGAGGATCCGCCGCCGGGCTCAGGCGGTGGCGGCGAGCGCACCGGGGCTGGCCACCGGCATCCACTGCTGGCGGCGATGGCTGGCGAGGATGGCGTCGAGAAGCACGATTTCGTGGTGGCCGTCGGCGAAGGTCGGGTAGCCGGGGCCGTCGGCAGGGGCGCGGCCGGCGATGGCGTCATAGAAGGCGCGGAAGTACTGCTTGAAGGTGTCGGGGAAGCCCTCGACGTGGCCCCCGGGATGGTTGGCAAAGGGCTGGGCGATCGGCGCCAGCAGCGCGGGGTCGCGCACCAGCGATTGGTTGGCGCTATCGCGGCGGCCCAGCCACAGGGTCTCGGGCTTCTCGCTGTCCCAGGCCAGGGTCGCGCGCTCGGCGGCGATCTCGTAGCGCAGGCAGTTCTTGCGCGCGGCGTTGACCTGCGAGACGTAGAGCCCGCCGCGCGCGCCACCGGCGAAGCGTAGCAGCACATTGCCGCAGTCGTCGTTGGTGATCGGCACCGCCTCGCGCGCGCCGTCGGCGGCGCCCGGGCGGCCGGAGAAGGTCAGGGCCCCGCCGCGCGGGCGCCGGCGCACCGCGTGCACGGTGGCGAGATCGGCGAACACCTGCTCGAGGCGCAGGTCGCTGATCGCCTGCACCAGGTACAGCCAGTGGGTGCCGATGTCCGCCACCGCGCGCAATGGCCCGCCCCGGTCGCTGAGCACGCGCCAGTTGAAGTCGCTGTCCTTCAGCAGCCAATCCTGAGTGTAGCTGCCGTGGACGGCGAGGACGCGCCCGAGCTCATTGCTGCGCAGCAGCGCGCGCGCGTGCAGGTTGAGCGGGTAGTAGCGCACGTTGTAGCACACCCCGGCATGCCGCCCGGCGCGCACCGCGCGCGCGACCAGGTCGGCGGATTCGCGCGACTCCAGCGTGAGCGGCTTCTCGCACATCACGTGCTTGCCCGCGGCGAGGGCGCGGCGGCACAGGTCGTAATGCAGCACGTTGGGCACCGCGATATGCACCACCTGCACCGCCGGGTCCTGGAGCAGCTCGTCGAAGGTGGCATAGGCGCGCGGCAGGCCGAGCTCCTGCTGCGCGCGCCGGGACTTCGCCTCATCGCTGCCGAGGATGCCCGCCACCGGGATGCCGAGGCGGCGCAGGGCCTCGATATGGACGTGGGCGATGAAGCCGGTGCCGACGACCGCAGCGGTGATCATGGGCAGGCCCTCATGCCGGAGATGGTGGCGCCGCCGCCGGACGGTAGGGCAGGCCGGCGACCGGCGCCTCGGCGCCCGGGCGGGCGGCGAAGGCGTAGCGGTCGCCGCGGTAGCGCGTGCGCTCCCACCACAGCGGCAGGCCGTGCTGCAGGCGTCCGAGGCATTCCAATTCGAGGGCGGCGGCGCCGCGCGCGACACCCAGCAACGTCGCGTCGTGGTTGTCGAGGGCCACCGCGCGGATGGTCTGCTCGGCGGCGGTGATCACCAGCTGGTAGCGGTCGGCCCACAGCGAGTAGAGCGAGCCGGCGAGATCGCGCTCGTCGAGGTCAGGGCAATGGCGCGCCACCACCAGGCGCCGCTCGAGGATGACCGGCTCCTCGTCGGCCAGGCGCAGGCGTTCGATGGCGAAGAGCTCGCCGGCCTCGGCCAGCGCCGCGGGCGCCTCCGGCGGGCAGGCGCCGGCGGGCAGGCGCGCGAAGCGCAGTACGCGCGTGCCCGGGCGCAGCCCAGCGGCGGCAGCCTTCTCGGTGAAGGACGCGAGCGCGCGCAGGTCGTAGGCGAGCGGCGGCGCACAGACGAAGGTGCCCACCCCTTTGCGGAAGCTCAACAGCCCTTCCGAGACCAGGCTGGCGAGCGCCTTGTTGGCGGTGATGCGGCTGACTTCGAAGCGCTCGGCGATCTGACGCTCGGTGAGGAACTGGTTGCCCACCGCGAAATCACCGCCGCGGATGAGCCGGCGCAGAGCCTGGTTGAGTTGCTGGTAGATCGGTTCGCGCACGATGCGTGTCATGGGCGCATCATTGCCTCCGAGGAGCTCCTGCAAGCCGGAGAGGATCATGCCACCGCTCCCGCCGCGCCGGCAAGCGCCGCGCGTACATTCGCCGCCATGCCCTGCGCCCCGAGCACGCCGATGCGGCGCACCACCTCCGGCACGTAGGTGGCTGCGATGGCGCGCTGCACGCCATCGTCCATCGCAGTGGCCTTGAACTCGCGGTGGCTGCGCTCCAACCGCGGTCCGGCGTCGCGCCAGTAGGCGGCGGCGGCCCCGGCGCGGAGGTGAAGCGAATCGGAGGACCAGTTGACCTTGGTCACCCCCGCTGCGACCGCCGCCGCCAGCTGCGCGTCGCTCAGGCCCGAGGAGCCATGCAGGGCGATGCCGATGGCGCGCGAGCAGATCCGGCTCGCCGCCTGGCAGTGCTCCGCCACCGCCGCGGTGGAGAAGCCGGGATAGCCGTCGGCGGAGAAGCCGTGGCGGGTGCCGACCCCGGGGGCGAAGAGGAAGAGCTGTCCGGGATGGCGGCGCTCGACCCCGTCGACCAGGCGCTCGGTCACCGCGACCGGAGTGACGCCGTCATCGACCCCGGCCTCCATCTCGAGGGTGACGGGCACGCGCAGGCGCTCGCCCTCCTGCGCCAGCCGGCAGAGCAGCTCGATGTTCTCCTCCTCCGACAGCTGGGACGAGTCCAACGAGATGGTCGATGGGCGCAGGCGCAGTTCCTGCCCGCCGGCGCGCAGCGGGAAGCCGGCGATGGCCGCGGCGAGTAGCGGGAAGGTGAGGTCGCCCTTGATGTGGTCGGTATGGTAGGCGACCGGGACCTGGCGGAACTCGTCGCTGTCGCACAGCAGGGCGAGGTCGGCAAGGTAACGCGCCATGCCGCGCGCCGCATCGCCGGCGCCGAAGCTGCGCCCGGTCAGCTGCCACAGGCTGGTCTCGAGCATGAGCGGTGCGTCGCACTGCTTGGCCGCGCACAGGCAGTCGTAGAGCGCCGCGGGCGAGTCGGCATTGATGGCGAGCAGGGCGAAGTGGCGCTCGGCGGCGACGCGCAGCAAGGTGCGCGCCTGCATGGCGGTGAGCAGCATGGTTTAGAGCTCCACTTTCAGGTGCTTGCGCTTGAGGTACTCGCCCATGGCATCGCGTGAGAGCTCGACCCCGACGCCGCTCGCCTTCCAGCCCTGGTAGGGCGCATAGGTGGTGTTCACCGCCACATGGTTGACACACACCGTGCCCGCCTCCAGGCGCTCGCTCACGCGCATGGTCTGGGCGAGGTCGCGCCCGAAGACGAAGGCGCACAGTCCATACTCGGTATCGTTGGCCAGGCGCACCGCCTCGTCGAGCTCGCTCCAGGCGGCGAACGGCGCGAGCGGGCCGAAGCTCTCCTCGCGGTGGATGCGCCAGGAGGGGCTAAGCCCGCTCAGCACGGTGGGCTGGTAGAAGAAGCCCTGCGCGCGGTCGTTGGGGATACCGCCGCCGCAGTGCAGCCGCCCGCCGTGCGCGAGCGCATCCTGCACATGCTCCTGCACGCGCGCGCGCCCGGCGCGGGTGGCCATCGGCCCGAGGTCGCCTTCGCTGCCGGTGACGCCGTCGCCAAAGCTGAGCACGGCGGCCTCGGCCGCCACCAGCTCGACCAGGCGGTCGTGGATCGCGGCGTGGGCGTAGATGCGGTTGATCCCGCTGCAGGACTGCCCCATGTTGCGGAATGCCTTGTAGGCGATGGCCTTGGCGGTGCGGGGCAGGTCGGCGTCGGCGAGTACCAAGGCGGGGCAGTTGCCGCCCAGCTCCAAGGTGATGTGCTTGAACAGCGGACCGGCCAGGGCCATGAGCTTGCGCCCGGTGGCGGTCGAGCCGGTGAAGGCCAGCTTGGCCACCTGCGGATGCGCCACCAGGCGGCTGCCCACGGTGTCGTCGTCGCCGGTGAGGAACTGCAGCACGCCCGCGGGCAGGCCGCCGGCCAGGAGCGCGGCGCAGAAGGCATGCGGCGAGAGCGGCGTCACCGGCGTCGGCTTGACGATCACCGTGCAGCCGGCGGCGAGCGCCGGGCCGAGCTTCCAGCTCAGCAGGGCTACGGGATAGTTCCACGGCGTGATGGCGGCGACCACGCCCACCGCATGGCGGGTGACGTAGGAGCGGAAGCTGCTCTTTTCGGCGGACAGGATGTCGCCGGCGGTGCGTACGCCTTCGGCAGCGAAGTAGTCGAGGCAATCGCAGGCGCCGACCACCTCCGCCACCGCCTGCTTGAGCGGCTTGCCCTGCTCGAGCGCCATCAGCCGCCCGATGGCGGCGGCCTGGCTGCGCGCGTGCGCGCTGGCGGCGCGGATGATGCCTTCGCGCTCCCAGGCGGTGCGCGCCGACCAGGCAGCGAAGGCGGCGTTGGCCTCCTGCACCGCGTGCTCGACTTCGGCGGCGGAGGCCAGGGCATAGGTGCCGATCAGCGCCTCAGTGGCTGGCGAGCGCACCTCGCCCTGCCGCAGCGTGGCCAGCGCCTGGCCGCCGAGCAGCAGGCGGGCCTCGTAGAGCGCGTGCGCTTGGACGGTCATGGCGAGATGCTCACTTTGAGCGCCCCGCCCTGCTCCATCAGCGGGAAGGCCTCGCACAGGCGCGCTAACGGCAGCTTGGTGGTCACTACTTCGGCAGCGGGGAAGCGCCCGGAGAAGATCAGCGCCATCGCCGCCTCGAAGTCCGAGCGCTTCTCGGAGTAGGAGCCGCTGATGAGCAGTTCCTTGTAGTGGAGATGGTTGGTGTTGAGGGTGGCGAAGGGCTTGGTTTTCGGCAGGCCGCCGAAGAACTCCACGCGCCCGCCCTTGCCCGCCATCTCGAGCGCATCGGCCTGGGCCTGCGCCACCCCGCAGGCGACGATCACCACCGACGGCCCCATGCCGTTGGTCAGGCGCTGCACCTCCGCCAAGTGGCCGCCACTGCCGTCGTTGTGCACGACCGCGTCGATCGGGAAGCGCTTGGCCATCTCCAGGCGTTCCGGCGAGGTCTCGACCATGATCACCTGGCGGGCGCCGCGTAGGCGGGCTGCTAGCGCATGCATGACGCCGATGGGGCCGGCGCCGATCACCACCACGGTGTCGCGGAAGCCGACGTTCAGGCGGCCATGCGCGTTGAGCACGCAGCCCAGCGGCTCGCACAGCGCGGCGTGCTCGGGCGCGATCGCCTCGGGCACGCGGTAGACCTGACGCGCCGCCACCGCCGCGGCGGGGATGCGCACGTAGCGCGCGAAGGCGCCGTCGTGGTGGTAGGACATGGTGGTACGCTGGACGCAGAGGTTGGCGCGCCCGTCCTGGCAGTAGACGCAGCGATTGCAGGCGATGACGATGTACATCACCACGCGGTCGCCGAGCGCGACGCCGGCGTCCGGCGCGGTGCTCGCCGCCACCCGCCCACTGAACTCGTGGCCGAGGATGCGCGGAGGGGTGATCTTGGCGTCGCCGTGGCGGTAGGTGCGCAGGTCGACGCCGCACACCGTGCAGGCCTCGACTTCGATCAGGAGCTCGCCGGCGGCGAGCTTTGGATCAGCGACCTCCTCGATGGAGATCGATTCCTTCCCACGGTAGACGGCGGCTTGCATGGCTGGTTCCTGGGGGGTGGGCTCGAAAACGGCTCAGGGCGGTCTGCGCTCAGCTCATCCATGACGAGCGGTCGCGCGCCGACCACTTGCGGGTGATCTTGCGCTGTTGGGTCCAGAAGCGCGCGCCGTCCTCGCCGGTGATGTCGCCGGCGCCGAACTTCGATTGGTTCGAGCCGCCGAAGGAGAACGGATCGCGCGGCACCGGCACGCCGATATTGATGCCGATCATGCCGGCGCGCGCACGCGCCTCGAAGAGTTGGGCGGAGCGGCCCGAGGAGGTGAACAGCGAGGCGGCGTTGCCGTAGGCGGAGGCGTTCTCGATGGCGATCGCCTCCTCGAAGGTGGCCACGCGCGCTACCGCCAGCACCGGCCCGAAGATCTCGTCGACCAAGCACTGGTGCCCCGGCGCCAGGCCATCGATGATGGTCGGTCCGAGCCAGCAGCCCTGCTCCTTGCCGGCCACCATCGCGCCGCGGCCGTCGAGGCGCAGGGTGGCGCCACCGGCTGAGGCGCGATCGATGTAGCCGCGGATGCGCTGGGTCGCCCGGCGGTTGATGATCGCGCCCATGTCGGTGCCCAGGCGGAGGGAGCGCGCCTCGGCCACGATGGCGTCGAGCAGGTGGTCGCAGTCGCCCGCCGCGATCAGCGCGCTCGCTGCCATGCAGCGCTGACCGGCGCAGCCGAAGGCCGAGGCGACCACGCCCTTGGCCGTCATCTCGACGTCGGCATCGGGCAGCACCAGAAGATGGTTCTTGGCGCCGCCGAGCGCGAGCACACGCTTGCCGCACGCGCTGCCGCGCTGGTAGATCGCGCGCGCCACCGGGGTGGAGCCGACGAAGCCGAGTGCAGCGATGCCCGGGTG
This sequence comes from Planctomycetota bacterium, assembly GCA_043758975.1. Classification (GTDB taxonomy): domain Bacteria; phylum Planctomycetota; class UBA11346; order UBA11346; family UBA11346; genus BOG-1363. Next base: position 10,817 of record JAYVMM010000105.1, read on the forward strand.
GTCGATGAGCGCTTCCGCGGTCTCGCGATCGCCGTGCACCACCGAGAACACCCCGGCGGGCAGCCCGGCATCGGCGAGCAGATCGCCCAGGCGGGTGGCGGTCAGCGGCGCCTGCTCCGACGGCTTGAGGATGAAGGCGTTGCCGACGGCGATGGCGAGCGGGATCATCCACAACGGGACCATCGCCGGAAAGTTGAATGGGGTGATGCCGGCGACCACCCCGAGCGGCAGGTGGCGAGCCTGGCACTCGACGCCGGCTGAAACCTCCTGGGCGCCGCCGAGCAGGACCGCGGGCAGCGAGCAGGCGTACTCCACCACTTCGAGTCCCTTGCGGATGCCGGCCTCTGCCTCGGCGGGCGTCTTGCCGCTCTCCGCGCTGGCGAGCTGCCCGAGCTCGGCAATGTGCTGCTCGGCGAGCTGCTTGAAGCGGTAGAGCGGCTGCACGCGCTCCTTGAGCGGGAGGCGCCCCCATTCCTGGGCCGCCAGCGTCGCCGCGGTGACAGCCTGGTTGACCAGCGCGGCATCGGCGACGGTCAGCGTCGCGAGCGTTGCTCCGGTCCATGGCGAGGTCACCGGGATCTCGCGACCGGCTGCGACGACGGCTGTTCCGGCAATGCGGTGTGCGACCATCGGCTTGGGGGAGGGTTGCATGGCAGCAGTCATATAGTGGATAAGCCACAATACAACATGGAGTTAGCGGATAAGCGCAAAATAGAGCTATAAACTTATTTTAGACAATATGTTAGGATTATTCCTTTGATTTCGGGGTCCGCTTGGGTGAGTTCCCCCCACCACAAGGACTTCGCCTAAAGGATTCCTGCTGATGGCCGCGCCAGCGCCGACGGCCGCCCCATATCCTCCTACTTCAATGTAGGTGATTGTGGACATCAGTCCCGGTGGATGCCGGCCATGGCCGCCGCCGACTCACCGGTTTCCACCGCGGCAATCTCCGGCCCGCACACCGATCAGGTCACGGGGGGACTCAGTACGCCGAATGAGCCTAAACATCGCATTAGAGACAGGACATTCGCTGTGTAACCCCTTGATATTCAATACCTTCCTATCGCTCCGCGATCACCGCAGGGATCACCCACTGGTTCCCGATGAGTTTAGCATAAGTCAAATCGATACAGGTACCTTGCGGGATCCGATGC
>JAYVMM010000106.1:0-2051 GCA_043758975.1 Planctomycetota bacterium
TACCGAGGTCTACACGGTCGCGGAGATCGAGCGCATCGGGCGCGTGGCCTTCACCATCAGTCGCGGGCGGCGCAAGACGGTGTGCTCGGTGGACAAGGCCAACGTACTCGAATCGAGCCAGCTGTGGCGCGAGACCATGATCGCGCTGGCCAAGGAGTTCCCCGACGTCGCGCTCTCCCACCTCTACGTCGACAACGCTGCCATGCAGCTGATCCGCGATCCGCGCCAGTTCGACGTCATCGTCACCGGCAACATCTTCGGCGACATCCTCAGCGACGAGGCCAGCCAGCTCACCGGCTCGATCGGCATGCTCGCCTCGGCCTCAATCGGCGGTCCGGTCGGCTTCTTCGAGCCCATCCACGGCTCGGCCCCCGACATCGCCGGCACCGGCAAGGCCAATCCCCTGGCGATGATCGGCTCGGCGGCGCTGCTGCTGCGCCATGGGCTCAAACTCGAGGCGGAGGCCGCCGCCATCGAGGCGGCGATCTCCAGCGTGCTGAAGGATGGCCTGCGCACCGGCGACATCCGCCAGCCCGGACGTCCGGTGGTCGGCACCCGGGAGATGGCCGAGGCGGTGCTCACGCGCCTGCGCGCGGCGCGCTGAGGCCCTGCCGCCCTCCCGGCGCGAGCGGGACCCAGCCGTGGCCCTGCCACCCCCCCCGGGGGGAGGCGGGCAGGGGCCCGGTTTGGGGGGCCATAAGCCCCCCAAACCGCCAAGCCCCTCCTTGCGAAATCCATACCGCCCTATACAAGCATCGCTTATGAAGAACAACCGGATCGCCTCCCTGGGCGCAGTCGTCATCGCCTCCCTCACCCTCGCGGGCTGCGGCTCCGAACGCGAACTGGCGTACCGTGACACCCAGATCCAGGAACTCGAGCGGGTCAATAAGGAGCTCGAGATGCAGCTGGTGGCCTGCGCCGAGCGGAATACCACCCACTACATCCAGAACCATCCGGATGCGAAGCCCGAAGTTGTCGGTCGCGACACCATTGATCATGCCAACCTTCACAGCGAACCGATGCAGCTGGTGATCTCGATCGAGAACAGCGTGCTCTTCAAGCCCGGCTCGGCTGAGCTCAGCTCCCAGGCCAAGACCACCCTCGCCCAGGTCATCGCCCTGATCAACACCAAGTACCGGGATGGCTACTGGATCCGCGTCGATGGCCACACCGACGACGAGAAGATCGTCAAGTCCAAGGATCAGTGGGACGACAACTGGGACCTCTCCGGCGGGCGCAGCCAGAAGGTGCTGCACTACCTGCTCGATCACGGCATCCCCGCCGCCAAGCTCGGCTTCGCCGGCTTCGGTGAGCAGCGCGGTCTCGAGCCCAACAGCTCGGCGGCCAACCGCGCCAAGAACCGCCGCGTCGAGATCGTCGTCATCCCCAAGAATCCCGGCAAGTAGCCCGCGGAACCGCGGAACCTGAGCCTAGCGCGCGTGCCATGGCCCGCCGCCGCGCTGCGGGCGACTTCGAATGGGTCGCCGGCGCCATCGGCGTGCTGTGGCTGGTGTTCGCCATCGATGTCACCCTGCGCGCGACCTGCGGCGCGGTGCTCGCCTATAGCCTCGGGGTGCGTCCGCGTGAAGCAGCCGGCCTGCTCGGCCTCGCCTGCGCCCCCCTGCTGCACGGCAACCTCCAGCATCTCCTGGCCAACAGCGTCGGGCTGCTGCTGCTCGGCCTGATCAGCTGCGGCTTCGGACGCCGCCTCACCGCCGAGGCGGTCGGGTGGAGCTGGGTGCTCGGCGGCGCCGCCGCCTGGCTGCTTGGCGAGCGCGGCAGTGTGCACATCGGCGCAAGCGGGGTGGTGTTCGGCCTCATCGGCTTCCTGCTCGCCAACGGGCTGTTCCGCCGCGGCTGCCTGCCCCTGGTCATCGCCTTGTGCACCCTGGTGCTGTTCTGGGCCGCGCTGCCGGCGATGTTGCCCGCGACAGCACAGGAGCGCATCGTGCCGCTGAGCTGGGAGACCCATCTCGGCGGTTTCATCGGCGGCGTAGTCGCCAGCTGGCGGCTGCGCAAGCATCGCCCGGCCTGAGGCCGCCCGCGCGCGG
>JAYVMM010000107.1:0-1711 GCA_043758975.1 Planctomycetota bacterium
CGAGGACGACCTCGACTTCTGGACCTCGCTCGACGATCCGCTCAATCCCGCCAACCAGAAGCTGCGTGGCACCGCAGCGGGCTCGACGGTGGCGGCGCCGCTGAACCAGGCCGGCAACCCCTTCACCCCGATGCGCACCCTCTATGCCGGACTCGGCTTCAGCCCGACCGTGCAGTTCACCAGCGCTGCGGTGTCGCCCGGCTCGCGCACCACCTATGGCGAGATCAAGGCGCGGCCCAGCACGCTGTATCCCAGCGGCGGCGTGCTGGCGACCGACGGCTGGGAGAATGACCGCGGCTTCGACCCCTCGGCTGCCTATTCGCCGAGCGATCCCCGCACCTGGGTGCGGACCAACCTGGCGGAGAAGGACTTCGCCGGCAACAGCATCTTCCCCTACGGCCCCTACACCCCGGTGGCGACCTTCGGCCGGTACGGACTGTTCTCCAACGCCTCCGCCAGCCCGACCTTCAATAACTGGCAGATCGGCGTCACCACGCCCTTCAACAATCTCGCCTACGCGCCCGGCAGCGCGCCGCCCTATCTGGTCACCTACAGCGGCCTGGTGACCCATACCTGGTACCCCAACCAGCTGCAATTCTTCCTCTCGGCGCTCGGCTACGAGGCGATGTTCGAGTACCTGCCGCCCAACGCGATCTACGAATACTACCTGAGCTACACCGCCGCCCAGTTCACCTATGGCGGCGCCCCCAACTTCCAGTGGACGCCCCAGGGAAGCGATGCCTCCAATCAATGGGCGTGGAACATCGCGATGGACGGCAACAGCCTGAGCCGCCATTGCACCCAGCCCGGCTGGGGCTACTGGGGCGGGTTCCGCAACTGGGACGGCAACCAGATCACCGCCTGCGGCATGTATCGCGAAACCTATTCGACCTCGATGGGCTACTTCAACCCCTGGGCGCCGGCCGATCCCAATGGCGAACCTGGGATCTTCAACCGCCACTACATGCATTTCGACTCCGACTACACCGCCTACCTCGCCGCGGGCGCGGCTCTGAACAATGCCACCAATGGCGGACCGTCCGGTCTGCAGGATCTGCTCTCCCACACCGCCAACAAGATCCTGCTCGTGGCGCAGTACCCGCTCACCTGGCCGGCGATCAAGACCTGCGTCGGGCGGATGATCAAGAACGATCACCATATCGCGGTGGCGAAGATCGACCGCCTCGATCCGCTCACCGGCAAGATCTCAGAGCTCTCCTTCGTCGGACTCGGCACCACCCTGCGCGGCGCGCGCATGCAGCGCGCCCCCGGCGGCGGCTGGGCGGCGTGGGACGATCAGCCTGGTACCGCGAATCCCGCCAACCTCGACTCGCCCTGACCCCATGGGCCCCGCCTCCGGAGCAGCATTGCGCATGCCTACATCCGCGTCCCACCCCACCGCGCCCGCCCGCCGCCGCGGCACCATCCTGATCCTGGTCGCGGCCATCTCCGCGCTGCTCGCTGCCGCCAGCCTGGTCTTCCTGGTGCGCATGCGCACCGACATCGAGGAGTCGGCGCTGGTCTTGCATCACGCGCAAATGAAGCTGATGCTCGCTGCCGCCTGCAACTATGTGCAGGAATGCTCGCGCCTGGGCTGGGATGCGAATTACCCCTACTATGGTATCCCGCTCGTCCATCCGGTCGGCGTGAACACGGTGCAGAACGTCCCGAACGGCACCGGGGTGCTGTCGGCGAGCGGCAGCGTGACCAG
>JAYVMM010000108.1:0-3223 GCA_043758975.1 Planctomycetota bacterium
AGCTGATCAGCGACCGCAATCGCATCGAAGAGCTCTTCAGCCGCGGCGGCTGCATCGACGACGAGTGCCGGCGGCGCCTCGCCACCCTCGATACCGACATCCGCTCGCTGCGCGCATCCGCGCTCGACGCCATGCAGGAGCGGCGCAACTTCAAGGGCTGAGGCGCGCGCCCGGGCGCCGGGTCAGATCGGACGCGCCACCAGGAGATGCAATCCGCACAGGGGATCGGCCTTGGCCGTCCACTTGCCGGCTGCTGCCGGCACCAGGCAGGTGCGCATGGGCGAGAGTGCGACCTCGCCATTGGCGGTGCGCAGCTGGCCGCGCCCGCCCACGCACACCACGATTGAGCAGCTGCCGGCGCCGCCGCCGCCGGTTTCCCCGGCGTGGCGCTCCTCGACCGAGAAGTGCGGGCAGTTCGCCAGGCGGCGCACGCTGCCGCCCTGGGGGTGGACGTGGGCGCGCACCGCCACCGGGCCCGGGATGCGCGCGCTGAAGTCGATGGTGTCGAGCGCCTGCGGGATGTGCAGCGGGCGCGGCTTGCCGTCCAGCCCCATCCGCCCCCAGTCATGGACGCGGAAGGTGACATCGCAGGTCTGCTGGATCTCGTAGATCAGGCAGCCCTTGCCGAGGGCGTGCACGGTGCGCGCCGGGAGCATGAAGAAGTCGCCGTCATGGCCCTCGAAGCGCTGCAGCGACTCGGCGATGCGGTCCTGGGCGAGCAGCTCGCTGAAGTTTTCGCGCGTGGTGCCGGGCACGGTGCCGACGAAGAGCTCGCCGCCGTCGGCGCACAGCAGCCAGCATTCGGTCTTGCCGCGCTCGCCAACCTGGAGCTCGCGTGCCAGGCGGTCATCGGGATGGACCTGGACCGAGAGCCGGTCGTTGGCGTCGATGAGCTTGACCATGAGCGGGAAGTCGCCGCCCTTGAAGGAGGTGCCGACCAGCGCCTTGCCGAATTCCGTGGTCAGCTCGTGCAGGGTGCGGCCCTGGAGCGGGCCGTCGGCGACCACGCTCATGCCGCGCTCATGGTCGGCGAGGTCCCAGCTCTCACCCACCGGCCCCGCCGGCAAGTCGTCGCGCCAGCTGGCTATGCGCCGTCCGCCCCACACCACGGTCTGATAGACCGGGATGAAGGTGAGCGGCAGCGAGAGGTCGCTCACCGACCTGGCGGCCTGCGTGCCCGGCTTCCAGCGCGGATGGCGGCGGCGGTTCAGCACGCGTCCTCCGTCGCCGGCGTCCCGCAGGCACCGATCACCGCCTCGACCAGGGCCGGCATGTCGGCATCCGCCGCCTCGGCGGCGGGCGGCAAGCCCAGGCTGCGCATGGTCGCGGCGGTCTGCGGGCCGATGGCGATGAAGCGGCAGCCGTCCGCGAGCAGGCTCTCGACGCGCTGCGGCCCGAGCGCGGCCACCAGGCGCTCGGCGGTCGCTGAGGATGCCAGGGTCACGGCGTCGACGCCGCCGGCCAGGCAGGCAGGGTCGAGCTCGAGCGCGCGCGTGCGGTAGGCGGTGACCGCGGTGACCGGGCAGCCGCGGCTGACCAGCCACTCGCGCAGCGCCGGACGCGCGTTGTCGGCCTGCGGCAGCAGCACGCGTGGCAGCGGCGGGGTCGGCGGGATGTTGCCGACGCAGTGGTCGAGGCAGCTGCGCATCGCCTCGCCGAGGGCGGCGGCGTCGTGGTGCGCCGGCACCAGGTCCGCAGTCAGGCCGCAAGCGGTCAGTGCGCTGGCGGTGGCGGCACCGACCGCGGCGATGCGCACGCCGGCGAAGCGGCGCGCGTCGCCGCCGAGCTCGCGCAGGCGCTGCCAGCAGAAGCGCACCGCGTTGGCCGAGGTGAAGGCGACCCAGTCGAAGCTGCCCAGGCGCGCGAGCGCAGCGTCGAGTTCGGCCCAGCTTGCCGGCGGCTCGTGACGGGCGAGCGGCGCCTGCACCACCTCGGCGCCGACGGCCTCGAGCAGCGCGCACAGCTCGCCAGCGTGCTCGGCGGCGCGCGTCACCGCCACCCGCCGCCCGGAGAGCGGTCGGTTATCGAACCAGCGGATGCGTTCGCGATAGCGCACCACCTCGCCGATCACGGTGATGGCCGGCGCGCCCAGGCCCGCCGCCGCGGCCAGGCCGGGCAGGCTCGCGAGAGTGCCGGTGACCACGCGTTGACGCGCGTAGGTCCCCCACTGGATCGCCGCCGCCGGGGTCTCGGGCGCGCGCCCGTGGCTGATCATGGCGGCGCAATTCTCGTCGAGCTTGTGCATACCCATATAGAGTACTACGGTTTCGATGCGCGCGAGCGACGACCAGTCGAGCGCGGCGCTGCCGTCCTTGGCCTGATGGCCGGTGGCGAAGGCCACCACCGAGGAAGCGGCGCGGTGGGTCACCGGGATGCCGGCATAGGCCGGTACGCCGATCCCGCTCGTCACCCCGGGCACCACGCTGAAAGGCACCCCGGCCTCGGCCAGCGCCGCCGCCTCCTCGCCGCCACGCCCGAACAGGAAGGGGTCGCCGCCCTTCAGGCGCAGCACGCGCCGGTGGCTGCCGGCGAGCTCGATGAGCAGGCGGTTGATCTCCTCCTGGGTGGTCGAGGCCGCGCCGCCGCGCTTGCCGACATCGCGGCGCGTGGCGCCCGCCGGCAGCAGTTCGAGGATGGCGGGATTGACCAGCGAGTCGTGCACCACGCAATCGCAGGTGGCGATGAGTTCGGCGGCGCGCACGGTCAGCAGGCCGGGATCGCCTGGCCCCGCGCCGACCAGGTAGACAGTGCCCAAGCGGCGGTCGCTCATTGGCCACAGACTAGCGCCGCGCAGCTAAACCCCAACCCCTACCGGCGCCGCCTGCGGCGGTGGCAGGCACGCCGCCACCCTCAGCCGGCGGGCGGCGGCAGCCCAGAGGTGCCATCGGCGTCTGCCTGACCGGCCAGGCGCTGGCGCAACTCTGCGCATTCGGCGTGGGCGCGCGCGAGCGCCGCCTGCTGCTGCGCGTACTGGTGCTCGAGCTCGCCAAGCCGGCGCGCCAGCTCGTGGTCGGCGTCGCCGCGCCCGTGGTCATAGCCATGCTGGTAGGCATTTTTGCGCCCGGCGCGCAGCGCCAGGTAGGTGAGCAGCGCCCCGCCGCCGGCGCCGGCGAACACCCACAGGTCGAGCGTCGGGGGCAGGGGGTCGATCACGGCAGCTCCCGCGCTCTGGCGCCGGCAATGGGCGGCGGCGGTCCGCCTGCGCGGCTACTTGCCGTGGCAG
>JAYVMM010000109.1:0-6722 GCA_043758975.1 Planctomycetota bacterium
GCACGCGGACCGGTGCCGGCGCATGCAACGGTGGTGGCACCAGTCATGGCTGGCCGATCCGCGTCTTGAGGCGGTGCCGACCGAGCGCGAGAGTCGCGCCGAGCAGGGCGAAGGCGGCCCACACCGCCAGCCAGGCCCGGTTCTCGGGCCCCCAGCGCAGCACCACCACGCAGGAGGGGATCATCAGCGGCAGGGCGACCACCCAGTCGCGCGCCCGCCAGCCTGCTGCGGCCAGCACGCCGGCAGCGGCCAGGCCGCTGAGGAGCTGCAGGGCGTTCGCCGCGTGGAAGCCGCAGCAGTGCGCGACGCCGCCAAGAAAGCCCCAGGCGGCGAAGCGCCGCAGGCGGGCGCCCAGTAGGCCGGGGGCGACGATGACGATGAGCAGCAGGGAGCTGGCGTAGAGCGTCAGCAGCACCAGCGCCGGCATCAGCTGGGCGCGCACCAGCGCGGCGTGCACCGGCGGCAGCTGGACCACCACGCTGTGCACCAAGGCAAGCGCCCACAATCCGGCAGGGGTGTGCCGGCGCCAGCAGGCCCAGCCGCCCAGCAGGAGCGCCACGTACGCCACCCCAGCCAGCCAGTTGAGCTCGGCGATGCCCGCGCCGGCATGCCAGGTCAGGATGGCCGCGAAGAGCGGCCACGCCGCACCCCAGACCAGCCCATGCGACCCGCGGCGCCAACCGAGTGCGATGCCGGCGCCGGCGATCAGCGCCAGCAACGGTGCGGGCGCAAGCGCCTCGGCGGTCACCCGGCGCGCCCAGTTCGGCAGGTCGGCATCTTCAGGGGGGGCCAGTCCGGCGGTGAGGAGGAAGAGCAGCACCCCGCACACCGCAAGTCCGAGCATCACCAGCTGGTCGTGCTCGCGGTCGCGGGGCGCCGCGCGGGCGCTCAGCTCGTTGAGGATGAGGACGAGCAGGGCGAGTGGCGCCAGGGCGTCGGCGGGAGTGAGGTCGATGCCGGAGCTGTGCGCCAGCGACCACTGATGCAGGCTGCTGGTGAGAAGCAAGGTGAGCGCCAGCACCCAGCGCATGGCTGGGCGCAGGATGAAGGGGGCACCGCCGCCGCGCCATGGTGACGGTCCGCAGGCGGCGGCGTGCAGCAGCAGGACACCCGCGGCCAGGCCGCCGAGCCAGCCGGGCAGCCACAGGGTGAAGGCGTGTGCGCCCTGCCAGGCATGGGTGGCGGCGAGGCTGGCGGCCTCCTCCGCCCGCAAGCCGCCGAGCAGCACTGGCCAGAGCATGTTCCAGGCCAGCAGCAGGAACAGCGCTGCCGGTTACACGGTCGCCGCTGGGGCTGGGCGCACCGGTCGCGCCAGGCGCGGTCGCCCGCCGCCAGCCGCGCCAGAGCAGCATGCCGAACACCAGTCCCCCCGCCGCCAGCACGCCCGCGCCCGCCGGGCGCTCAGCGGCGACCAGGTCGATGGTGATGCCCAGGCCGGGCAGGAACGCCGCCGCGACCAGCGCCGGACCGATCGCGTCGTGGTTGCCGCGCTGCCAGCGCAACAGCAGCCAGACGCAGGCGAACAGCGCGGCGAGGTAGGCGGCCAGGCTGCCGCTGGCGGCAAAGCGGCCATCGACCAGGGCGGCGTCGCCGAGGGTGGGAGCGAGGATTCCCCACAGGCCGCCGAGCAGGCAGGCCGCCGAGATCAGGACGGTGATGCTGGCCGCCGCCGGCAGGACGAAGAAGCCGCGCGCGCCCATCCGTCGCGCCGGGGGCGGGGTGGGTGGGATGCGGCGCTGGATCAGCGCCGTGGTGCAGGTGCGCGGATCAGCCGCTCGGCGCGGCTTCCGCGCCAACCCCTGCCGGGCCGCCGCCGGCGGTACGGCGGCGGTGGGTGCCGCGGGTGCCTTCGCGTGCGCCGGCGGGGTCGGCGCGGGTGCCTGGGTGGGATCCTGCTCGTAGTACTCTTTGTCGTCCGCGTGCGCGCCCGGAATGCGATCGGTGCTCATGGCTGGTTCCAGCGTGTTGGCTGAGGATAACCCCGGGCTGCTCGCGGTGCGAGGCCGCGTTGGTCCCGCAATTGCGCAATATGGCAATTTATTGCCTGGCCGGGACTACGGTAAAACACCGTGCGATCGCACCGCGCCGCGCTGACGGGCGGCGGCGCCGCCGATTCGGCGGACCGCCGATTGCCGTCGCCGGTACACCCGCGATGCTCCCGGGATGGAACCTGACGACTTCGGCGAGCTGCTTTCCGCCCAGGTGCGCCGCCAGGGCCTGACCATGGCCGAATTCGCGGCTAAGGTCGGGCTCTCCGCCTCCACCCTCAGCCGGGTGCGCACCGGATCCCGCCCGCCGACCCAGGCCCAGGCCGAACGCTGGGCCAGGGCTCTCGCCCTCGAAGGCGATGCGCGCACCGACTTCGTCGCCGCGGCGATGCTCGCGCGCACCCCGGCGCCGGTGCGCGAGAAGCTGCGCCAGGTCGAGGCCCATGCGCGCACCGCCGACCGCGAACGCAGCCGGCTGGAGACCGATTACGGCTCCTACCGCTCGCGCACCGGCTTCCTCGATGGCTGGTGGCTGTCCTATTCGCTCAGCTTCCGCTGCGACGGGCGCGTGCAGCGCTCGCTGCTGCATGTCGCCGGCGCCGGGGCCACCCTCCAGGTGCGCGACGCCGGCATGCTGCTCTACAGCTACCACGGCAACTGCGAGCCGCTCGGCGACAAGCTCTTCGTGCGCGTGGCCGAGGACCGTGGCGGCGCCGAGTACGTGCAGATCACCGCCCATTCGCTGTTCGACCTCAGTCGTCCGTCCCTGCTCTATGGCCTGGTCAGCGGCATCTCCGGCAAGGACCTCCGCCACCCGGTGAGCTACCCGGCGGCGGCGCGCATCATCCTGCTGCATGCCGGCACCGATGCCGCGCTCCCGCCCGGCTCGCCCGCGCGGACCCGGCTCGAGGCCTGCCTGGGCAGCTATGAGCCGCGCAGCCTGCGCGCGATGTGGCCGGCGTTCCTCGGCGACGATGCCCATATCCGCACCGCCCTGGGCATCGGCGAGGAGAGCCTGGAGGCCGCGCTCCTGGCGCGCATCGACAACCGCCTGGGCGAGGGTGACCTGGTGCTGCGTGCGGTGCTCGGCTGAAGTCGACACCCCGTGGGCGGGGCCGTGCGGCCCCGCCCACGGGCGGCTCAGCGGTCGCCGAACACCCGCCGGCGCAGCAGGCGCATGTCGATCGGCATGATGATCATCAGCACCACCAGGCTGAGTCCGGCTGCGGAAGCGAGGTGCAGGCTGAGTTGACCGCCGATGAGCAGCCAGCGCAGGCCCTCGGCGAGGTGGTGCAGCGGGTTGGCCTGGACCAGCAACGCGAGCAGCGGCAGGTCGGGCAGCGGGAAGTAGGTGCTGCTGGCGAAGCCGATGGGCATGATGACGAGGAAGAAGGGCAGGCCCATGTGGTCCATGCTCGGCAGGATCGAGACGAAGAGCAGGCCGAGTGATGAGAAGGCGAGGGCGGCGAGGAAGAGCAGGGGCAGGGTGGGCAGCAGCCACTGCCATTGCAGGTGCAGCCAGCCGATGGCGCCGAAGCCGAGCAGCACTACGCAGACCATGGCGGCGTAGGCGGTGGCCATGGTCGCCGACCACAACGCCTCGCCCCACACCACATGCTCGAGGCGGACCTGGGTGGTCAGCTGGCCCTCCCAGGACTTCTGGAAGTGCATGCGGATGTAGGCCGAGAATAGCGATTGGAAGAAGGCGGTCATGAACGCGGTGTAGGCGAGGATGCCAGGGGCGAGGAAGGTCAGGTAGTCGACGCTGTGGCCCTCCCAGGCGAGATGGCCCATGTGCGCGCCCAGGCCGAGTCCGAAGGCGAGCAGCATGATCAGCGGTTCGCACACCGGCGGCAGCAAGGCGGTGTGCCATTTGCGCAGGTGCACGCGCACATGGCGTCCGAGCACCGCCCGGCTCTGCCAGGCGAAGGCGGGCAGGAAGGTGTTCATGGTGCGCTGCCGACGCCGTTTGCGCCGGAGCCGGCCAAGGCCGGGAAGAGATCGTCGAGGGTCGGCGCGCGCAGGTCATAGCGCAGGTCGGGAAAGGCCGTGGCGAAGGCGGCGAGGCCGGCGGCGTCGAGCGCGAGGTGCCAGGTGCCGAGCACCACGGTCGCCTTCTGCCCGCGCCCGGCCAGCCAGCGGCTGACCTGCTCGGTGCCGGATGCGGGCAGTACCACGATGTGCTCGCCGACGATGTCGCCGAGGATGGCGTGCGCCAGCCCGGCAGCGCGCACCCGGCCCGCCTGCAGCACCAGCAGGCGGTCGGACAGGCGCTCCGCCTCGTCCATGTAGTGGGTGGTCAGCACCACCGCCATGCCGGCGGTGCGCAGGCCGGCGATCAGCTCCCATACAGCTGCGCGCGCCTGGGGATCGAGCCCGGTGGTCGGTTCATCGAGGAAGACCACGCGCGGGCGATGCAGCACCGCGCGGGCGATCATCAGCCGGCGCCGGTAGCCGCCCGAGAGCGCCTCCGGCACGAAGTTGGCGTACTCCATCAGGCCGAAGCGCTCGAGCAGTTCGTCGATGCGCGCGGTGAGGTCGTGCGGGCGCGGGCGGTAGTAGCGCCCGGTCTGCTCAAGATTGCCGCGCACGGTGAAGTCAGCGTCGTAGGTGTCGTCCTGGGTGCACACCCCGAGCGCGGCCCGCGCCGCGTCGGGCTCGCGGGCGAGGTCGTGCCCGGCGATGCGGATGCTGCCGGCGTCGGGGGTGAGGAAGCCGTAGCACATGCGCAGCGCGGTGGTCTTGCCGGCGCCGTTCGCGCCGAGCAGGCCGAGCACCTCGCCGGGCGCGCAGCTGAGGTCGACGCCATCGACCACGCGCACACCGCCCAGCGACTTGACCAGGCCGCGCGCGTCCAGCAGCAGGCCGGCGTGCCCGTCCGCCACCCCCGGGTCGTCCTGCGCCATCATCCCCATGCCTGTGCCGCCCATGCCTGCCCGACCCCGCTGCAGCGATGCTCTTAGTCCCCGCCGCTGGGACAAGGGCAGGACGCCGGACTGCCCTGGGCGCCCTGTTCCGCAGCTGGGGCCAGCGCCGGCGCGGTGCGCCGGGCGAGCGCGGCGAGGATGACGCACGCCTCGTCCAGGCGCGCCGGCGGCTCACTGGCAAAGCACAACCGCAGGTGATCGTCGGGGGCGAGCGCGAGGTGGAAGGCGCCGCCGGGCAGCACCGCCACGCCGGCAGTGCGCGCGCTCTCGGCCAGTGCGCTGGCGCCGCCGCCCGGCACCGGCAGCCAGACGAACAGGCCGCCGTGCGGGCGTTCCGGCTGGCGCCCCGGCCAGCAGCGCGCGAGCGCCGCGAGCAGCGCGTTCCGGCGCTCGCGGTAGAGCGTGCGCACGCGGGCGAGATGCCCGGCGAGGTCCTCCTGGCGCAGCCATTCCCAGGCCGTGGCCTGGGCCAGGCCGTTGGCATGCAGGGCGCTCGCATGCATGGCCAGGGTCACGGCGGGGAGCAGCTCGTTCGGCACCGCCAGCCATCCCAGGCGCAGTCCGGGGGCGAGGACCTTGGCCAGGGAACCCGCCAGCAGGGTGCGGGGATGGCGGGCGGCGAGCGGCGGCGGGGGAGCATGCTTGAACCACAGCTCGTGGTAGGCGTCGTCCTCGAGCACGATCAGCCCCTGACGGGTGCACGCGGTCGCCAGCGCCTGCAGCCGCACCTCGCTGAGCGTGCGCCCGGTGGGGTTGCGCGCGCAGGGCATGCAGTGCACCAGGGCGAGCGGCTGGCGGCTGTGGAGCTCCTCGAGTGCTGCCGGTGACTCCGGGCGGGAGACCAGGCGGGCGCCGGCGATGGCCAGCGCCTGATGGGCGCCGGGGTAGCCCGGGGACTCCGCCGCCACCACCGTGCCGGGGCCGGCGCAGGCGAGCGCGGCAATCAGCAGGGCGTGCTGACCGCCGTTGGTGATCACCACCTGCTCGGCACTCACACTGATACCGCGTGCAGACAGGCGGGTGGCGATCAGCTCGCGCAGGCCGGGATGGCCGAGGCTGTCAGCGTAGCACCAGCTAGTGGGCGAGGCTGCCGCGCGCGCCGCCGCCGCCGCCAGGCTGGCGGCAGGGATGAGTTCGATCGCCGGGCGCCCAGCGGCGAGGGCGTAGGGGGGCGGTCCGCCCGGGAGGTCGAGCAGGGTGCGGATCGGCGATGGGCGCAGGCGTAGGTCTTGAGCCAGTTGCTGGTTCATGGTGAAGCTCCCAGGTGGCCATGGTGGGCCTGGGGCTTCCTTGGCATAATGATGATGGATACTGTTCATCATTCGTGAGGTGAATGATGGAACTGCGCGACCTCCGCTACTTCCTCGCCGCCGTCGAGCACGGCAGCCTGAGCGCAGGCGGGCGTGCGCTGCACGCGGCCCAGCCCACCCTCAGTCATGCCATTGCGCGCCTGGAGCGCGAACTGGGTGAGGCGCTGCTCGAGCGACCGCGCCACCGCCGCGGCGGGGTCAGCCCCACCGCCGCCGGCAAGCGGCTGGCGCAGCGCAGCCGCCGTGCCCTCGCCGAGCTCGCGGGTGTCCGCGGCGATCTCGCCGAGCTCCACGGCCTGCTCGCCGGCGAGCTGACCATCGGCTCGATCCAGAGCCTCAATCTCACTCTGCTGCCAGGTCCGCTCGCGCGTTTCGCGCGCCGCCATCCGCGTGTCGAGCTGCGCCTGCGTACCCACCCTGGCGAGGACCTGGCGGGCGAACTGCGCACTGGGCGCTGCGACCTCGCCTTCGTTGCCGGCGTCCCCGCCGAGGCCAGC
>JAYVMM010000110.1:0-1647 GCA_043758975.1 Planctomycetota bacterium
CACCGACAGCGCCGCCGCCACCGCGCTCGAGCCCGCGCCCGCCGCCAGCAGCAACGGCACCCTCGCCAGCGCCTCGACTGCCACCGCACCGGTGCTGTCCGCCCCCATCGGTGCGCTCGATGCCGCCGAGCATCCGGCCAGCGACGCTGTGGGAGCGGACGGCGTCCCACCCGCCGCCGCGCCGGCGGGCGCGCCGCCGGATGCTGGCAGCACGCCCAGCGCCCAGACCGTGATCTCCCACCACGGCGCCGAGCAGGCGGTGGAGCAGGTCGGTACCGGGCGCTTCGTCACGCTCAAGCCGGGCAGCATTATCGCCGGCTACCGTATCGAGGCGCTGATCGGCAGCGGCGGCATGGGCCAGGTCTACCGCGCCACCCAGCTGAGCATGAACCGCGCGGTGGCCTTCAAGGTGCTCTCGCCCAAGCTCGCCAGCAATCCGCGCTTCCGCGAGCGCTTCCTGCGCGAGGCGCGCGCCGCCGGCCGCCTGCACCATCCCAACCTGATCGCGGTGCACGACGTCGGCGAAGCCGACGGCATGATGTACTTCAGCATGGAACTGGTTACTGGCGCGACGCTCTCCTCAGTGCTCAAGAAGCACGGCCGCTCGCCGGAATCGCGCGCCATCGAGATCGTGCGCCAGGTGCTCGAGGCGCTCAAGATCGCGCACGGGGCCGGCATCGTCCACCGCGACATCAAGCCCGAGAACCTCATGCTCACCGCCCAGGGCATGGTCAAGGTCGCCGACCTCGGGCTCTCGTTGAGCGACGAGAACGAGGACGACGCCTACACCACCCAGGCCGGGACGCTGATGGGCACGCCCAACTACATGGCGCCCGAGCAGGGCCGCGACGCCCACACGGTCGACCTGCGCGCCGACCTCTACGGCGTCGGCGCCACCCTCTACCATCTCGTCTGCGGCAGCGTGCCCTTCCCGGGCGAGACCCCGATGGAGGTGGTGATCAAGGCCTCCTCGCAGCCGCTGCGCTTCCCCGAACCCGGGCCCAGCCCGGGGGTGCGCACGCTGATCCAGGCGCTGATGGCCAAGAAGCCGCAGGACCGCCCGCAGAGCGCCGACCAGGCGCTCGAGCTAATCACCAAGCTGCGCAAGGCGCGGGTCGAGACCAATCCGGAGCAGCACCCCGAGGCCGTCACCGCGATTGCGCGCGCGCGCAATCGCCGTCTGCGCCGCTCCCTGCGCAAGGCGGCCTGGGCCGCCGGCATCGCCGTCGGCGTGCTGGTGCTGGTGCTGTTCGCCGCCTTGATGGTGGCGAAGTTCTGGTGGGGCAACCGCCAGCACGAGATCGAAACACTGGCGGCGGACCACCGCTACCACGAGGCGCTGACCGAGCTCGAGCTCTACCAGCCCGGCTTCTTCGGTGCCCGTCGCGCCGATCTCGATCGCCTGCACACCGACATCGAGAAGGCGTGGGACGGCTGGGCGCTGCCGCTCGCCAACCCGGTGTTCGATGAATTCCACGCCCTGCTGCGCCAGAAGCACGTGCGCGATGCGCTCGAGACGCTGACCAAGAACCTCAAGGAGGAGTGGCGCAGCCCGCAGGTGCGCCGCGACCAGGAGGAGTGCCTGCTCCAGCACGAGGAGGCGATCTCGCAGCTCGAGAAGGCCGAGCCGGCCAAGGTGCGCACCGA
>JAYVMM010000111.1:0-12514 GCA_043758975.1 Planctomycetota bacterium
CCGCTTCGCGCCGTCCGCCGGCGCCGGAGCAGCCTATGCGGTGGGAGTGCAATCATGGCGATCAAGCGTGTGTGGATCGAGGAAGGCTGCATCGTCTGCAATGCCTGCGAGACCACCTGCCCGGAAGTCTTCAACGTCACCGAGGATTCGTGCAACATCCGCGCGGAATCACGAGTTGACGGCAAGCAGACCACCAATCTGAGCGAGCGCTCGGAGGTCAAAGCGGACCTCCAGGAGTCGCTCGCTGATCAGATCGAGGAAGCCGCCGAAGGCTGCCCGGTCGAGGTCATCAAGTTCGAGAAGGTCTGAGCCCGACTTTCGCGCTCAAATCTTTGGGCGGCAATGGTCTGCGCCGGTAATCTGCGCCTAGGCCCACAGCCGCGCGGGGCGCGGGGTCAGCCCCATGTTGGTGCTCGAGTGAAATCCGGTCGTGCCGATACTTTCTCTGGTGCAGGGCCCACACCCATGCACAGCCATAGCCAGCGACCCATCGATCCCTCGCAGCGCAACCGTCAGGGGCCGCAGCCGGTCACCTCCGATACCCCGCCGATGGTCCCCATCTCGAGCGGATCTGACCAGGCTGATGTCGCCACATCGCCAGAGCAAATCAGCGGTTACATCAAAATTCTCAAGACCGTGAGCGCGCTCGACCTGGGCAAGGTCGAGAGCTTGAAGGCGCGCTTCCGTGACGGCTCCTACCAGGCCAAGAGCAGCGACATGAGCGGTCCGCTCAGCGCTCTGGTCGCTGCTCCCCCACCCCCCTCGGGCGACTCCGATCAGCAGTCCGGCTGCTCTGGGGGTGCCATGGCCCTCTCCGACCGGCACGGGCGCACCCACGCTTCCCAGCTCACCGCCAACCTGCTCGCCGTAGGCCTGCTCGCCGGCAGCCCGTACGCACTTGCTGGCGTCGAGCTCCAGGTACTCGACAACACCATAAGCTGCTCGGCGAGCTGCTTGCCGCCCAACGCGACATCGAGCGCTACCTGGCGCGGGTGAACGCCACCCATCTCCAGGACTACCTCACCCTGAGCGACCACCGCGTCCCGCTGCTGCCGGTGGTCGCCAGCAAGCCGCTCGCGCTCAGCGGCGACTACCTCCTAACCCTGCGCATCGAGGCCGGCGCCCAGGCGGGCACCGTCAGCTGCACGGTGGTCGCGCAGCGCCCGCCCGCGGCGACCAATCCCGAGATAACGGTGGTGCTCTACGACCAGGACGAGCGCCCGCTGCGCCGCTTCTCCTGCAGCTATCCCCATGTCGACGACGGACGGCACTTCGTCTCCACCGCCACCGTCGCCTGCGACCGCTTCCCCGCCTTCGTGCGCGTCCAGGTCGCGTCCGGCCTCGACGAGCTCGCCGCACATAAAACGAGTACGTGTGCACCGCGCAGGGAGCTCACCGCCTGCCGCGGGTGCTTCCAACCCTGGCCAGGGCGCACATACTCCCGGCCATGCCCCTTCGCTGCACCGCCGCGTGCGCCATCCTGCTGCTGCTCGCCGGTTGCGATAACGGCCAGCGCTCAAACGACCTGCCGCCCGCCGATCCTGGGGTGCAGGCGGTGGCGACCAAGGACCAGACCCTCGATGCCGAGAAGCTGATGGCCGAGCTCGACCAGGAGGTCGCGGTCATGCGCGGCCTGCCGCCGGAGAGCCTGAAGGCGCGCGAATCCGCCTTCGGCAAGCGCCTCGAGAGCGCGCTGAAGACCACCATCACCACCCGCTTCGAGAACAAGAACCTCTACTGGCTGGCCTACTGGCGCCTGACCTACGGCGAGGGCGACGGCGGCGACGTCGACCAGCTGCTCGACCGCCTGGAGCGCATGGCCAGCCCATCCTGGAAGGCGAGCGGGCAATCGCTGCGCGTGCAGCTGCGCCTGCACCAGGGCCGCATCCGCGAGGCGCGCGCGCTCGCCGAGCCCTTGGTCGCGCGCATCAAGGAATTCTCCTGGTTGCTCGACCAGGTGGTCTTCCACGAAAGCATCGGCCAGCCGGCGCCGCGCCTGCCCGGCCACAACCTCAACGGCGGCGTCGCTGATCCGCTCACCGGCACCGAGCCGTGGGTGGTCTACCTCTTCGTCGCCCGCTTCGACGATGCCACCACCGCGCTCGCCACCTCCTACCGCCAGGCGATCGCCGCGCTCAAGCCGCCGACCCCGGTGCGCCTGGTGCTGGTGACCTTCGAGGGCACCGGCCTCGAGCCGGTGGCGCGCCTGCACCGCCTCAGCCCGCCCGAGCACCTGCCTGATCTGCTGTGGGCCAACCCCAACCAGGGCGGCGACGCCGACGACTGGCGCACGCGCTGGAAGCTGCCGCAGTCGCTGCCACATGCCTGCCTGATCGGCCCGGACCGCTCGATCATGGCGGTCGATATCAGCCCGGAGGCGCTCGCCCGCCAACTCGGCGGCGCCCTGCCCGGCGGCGGGGGGTGAGCGCTAGCGCTCGCGCGCCTTGACCAGATAGGAGTCGGCGAGCGCGAAGTGGTCGCCGATGTCGTAGCGCGCGCCGTAGTCGACGTGCAGCTCGAGCCGGCGCACCCCGGTGAGGTCGAAATCGAGCGCGAGCGGCTTGTCGCCGCCCTTGACGCTGTCCTTGTGCCACAGTTCCTTGCCGTCGGCATAGAGCCCGGCGGCGCAGTCGCCCTGGTCGGCGACGATGTCGGCGATGCCGACCAGGGCGCGCAGCCGGGTGTAACCGCCGTTGAGGTTCCACGCCAGCAGGGCCTTGCTGTGCACCACGATGCCGCGGTCATAGCGCACGCCACCGAGCTTGAGTGGGCTGCCGTCGAGGTTGCGGTCGCGGCTCCAGGGCCATACCACCCCGAAGGCGCCCTCCTCGACCACCTGGTCGGGGGTGGTCTCGCTGAGGTAGACCCGCCGCCCACCCTCCAGGCGCAGCCGGGCGGGGAGCAGCGCCTTGCCCACCGCGAGCTGGGGCGCCGCCGCCAGGCACAGCGCCTGGTCGAAGGTGCCCGAACGCCCCACCACCACGCGCAGGGAGGCATGGGCGTCGCTGAGCGAGACGCTCAGGCGCATGCCCTTGATGGTGCGGGTCGGCCCGCCCAGGCGCAGGGCGCGGACCTGCTCGAGCGCGAGCTCAAGCGGCTTGGCGGGGTCGAGGTCGGAACGCAGCATGAGCTTGCCGGCGCGCAGGCCGTCGACCCGCCCGCTCACCGTGCCGCTGTCGAGCAGCACCACGTCGGCCTCCCCGCCGGTGCGCCCCCCGGGCAGCTCGGCGCCGGCGCTCCACCCGCGCAGGCTGGCGAGCGGCAGGGTCAATGGCCCGAGCGGGCCTGAGGCCTGGATGGCGTCATCGCTGGCGGCCGGCCCGAAGGCGGTGGCCGGCAGCCAGCTGCCATCGGCGAGCCACAGGCCGATCGGCTTGCCCGCCGGGGGCGGCAGGCCGGCGCCGTCGCCGGGCTCGATCCAGTCGCAGTCGTCGAGGGCGACGGTGTCGGAGCCGACGCGGACGCTGCCGGCCTTGGCGTCGAAAGTGAGCTCGGGACCGTTCAGCACCCGCCCGTCGAGCGTGCTCACGGTGGCGGCCTCTGCGTCCGGGGTGGCCACAGCGAGCAGGGCGATGCAGACGGCGAGTAGGCGTCCGGCGGGGGGCGACGGCATGGCCGGGATGCTATGCCCCCCCGCTGCGGGGACTAGAGATTAAGGCAGCCGCCTGCCTGCAGGGCAGCCACTTCCGACTAGCCCCGAGGCCCGGTGGCCATAAGACCGGGGGCCGTGTTCACCGCCCTCCATCCGTTGTTGTTGTGGGGTGCCGCGGCGGTGGCGGTGCCGATCCTCATCCACCTGCTGCTGCGCCAGCGCCCGCGTCCCCGTCCGTGGGCGGCGATGCGCTGGCTGCTGGCCGCCGCCCAGGCGGCGCAGCGGCGCTACCGCCTGACTAATCTACTGCTGCTGCTGCTGCGCTGCCTGATCGTCCTGCTCCTGGCGCTGGCCATCGCCCGTCCGACCATCGCCGGCTTCGGCGGCGGCGAGCGCCTGGTCCTGATCATCGACCGCACCGCCTCGATGGGCGCGCGCGGCAACGACCCCGGTCCGCTCGCCATCGCCAAGGCGGCGCTGTCCAAGGCCGCGCTCGGCTACCACACGGTGGTGGTGGTGGCGGTGGCCGACAAGGTCGAGGCGCTGGCGAGCTCCTCGCCGTCCGAGGCGCAGGCGGCGATCGCCCGCCTCGAGGTCAGCGAGCTTCCTGGCGGGCTCGACCGTGCCGCCACCGGAGCCAATGCCGACGCCCTGACCGCGCTGGTCGGCAGCGGCGCCGACACCGTGCTGGTCTCTGATTTCCAGCAGGATGATGGCGAGCTCCTCGCCGCCCTGCTGCGCCCGCGCGTGCGCTCGTTCGCGCGCTGGCGCGTGGGCAGTCCCTGCAGCAACGCCCTGATCACCGGAGTCGAACGCCTTGACGACCTGCGCCCCGGCCAGCCCGGCGAGCTGGAGGTGCGCGTGCTCGGGGCGCCGCGCGCGGTGGCGCTGTCGACCGACGAGGGCCCCTTCCTGCCCGTCGCCGGCGCGCCCAGCGGCGGGATGATGCGCGTCACCACGCCCCCGCTGAACGCCGGCGACCACCGCCTGCGCGTGCGCCTGGAGGACGACGGCCTGGCCTATGACAACATCCTCGAGCTGCCGGTCACGGTGCGCCCGGCGGTGCGCGCCCTGGTGGTGGGCGAGAACCCCGACTTCCTCAGCGCCGCACTCAAGTCCGACGAGAGTTCGCTCGCCTTCGCCAGCGTGCGCCCGGCGCAGTTCCCCGCCGAGCCGCTGCCGCCGCGCGGGCTAGTGGCGCTGCGCGGGTCGATCTCCGACAGCGTGCGCCTGCGCGACTGGGTGCTCAGCGGCGGCGTGCTGTGGAGCAGCCTGGCCCTGCTCGACCTCGACCCCAGCCTGCGCGAACTGGTCAAGGAGGTGGTGCCCCGCCCCGGCAACCGTACCGGCGGTCCTTACCTGGTCGAGGACCAGGACCTCAACGAGGCGATGCATCTCGACGGCAAAGCGAGCGTACCCGATATCGCGCTGCCGCCCGTTGCCGAGGTCCTGCTGCGCGCCGGCGAGGCGCCGTTGGTGGCGGCGCTGCCTGCCGGGCGCGGCTGGCTGATCATCGAACTGGCACCACTCGCGAGCGCCACCGACAACAGCCTGGTCGGGCGCGGCACCACCCCGCTGTGGGTGCACCGCATGGCGCGCCGCTACACCGCCCGCCTCGGCGCCCCGCGCTACTGGCAGGCCGGCCTCGCCGCCCCCCAGGCCGTCCAGCTCAAGCGTGGCGGCATGGCGGTGGCCGTGAAAGCCGGCGCAGCGCTGCTGCTCGCCCCGGGGGCCTGGAGCAGCGATGACGGCCCGGTGGTGGTGCTGCCGAGCATCAGCGAAGGCCAGCTCGAGAAGGCGCCGGCGGTCGGCACCGTGCTGACGCTCGAGGCCGCGCTGCCCAGCCACCCGGGGCTCGACTGGGGCCTGCCGTTGGCGGTGGCGGCGCTGCTCATCGCCCTGACCGAGGGCGCGGTCGCGGCCTGGGCCGGGAGGGCCTATGGCCGCTGAGCCCGCCCTCCTGGCCCCTGCGTGCGAGGCGCGGCGATGAGTGCCAGCACCTCGACCTCCGGCGACTTCATCTTCGAGCACGCCAGCGAACCCTGGCACGTGCTCGCCTTCCTGGTGCTCGCCTGCGGGCTCGCCTGGTGGGGCTGGCGGCGCTACGGCGACACCGCCCCCGGCGCGCTCGGGGTGTGCGCGCGCCTCTGCCGCACGGCTGGGCTGGTGGTGCTGGCGCTGATCATCGCCGGCCCGGCCTGGATGCGCACCACCACCTCGACCCTGCCCGGGCGCCTGCTGGTGGCGGTCGACCGCTCGGCCTCGATGGCGCGCAAGGACGGCCCGGGCGGCGCCGCGCGCATCGCCAGCGCCAGCACCCTCGCCAAGGCGCTCAGCACCGCCGCCGCCACCCGGCATCTTGTCGTCGAGTACCGCGCCATCGGCGGGGTCAGCGGGGTGATCAGCGAAAGCGAACTGCTCAAGGGCCCGCTCACCGCCCTCGGCCCGGCCAGCCCGCTCGCCGACGAGCTCGCCCAGCTGGTCGCCGAGCTGCGCCCGGACGGCCTGGTGGTGGTCAGCGACGGGCGCGTCACCGCCGGCTCGAGCCTCAGCAGCCTGCCGGCGAACTGGCGCAGCCGCGATCTCCAGGTCGCGGTGCTGAGCACCGGCACCGACAGCATCGAGCCGGAACTGATCATCGACGAGGTGGTGGTCAACCGCGAGGTCGCGCTTGACGAGCGCGAGCCGGTGACCGTGCGCCTGAGCGGACGCGCGCTGCCCAGCGGTGCGATCACTGTGCGCATGTCGCAGGACGACGAACCGGCGGTGACCGCCCAGGCGACCAACCCGGGCGGCGACCCGGCGGCGATGGCGCCGGTCGAGGCCAAGCTCGAGGCGGTATTCCACCACGAGGGCCCCGCCCGCCTGCACATCGTCGTCGAGGCGGGCAGCGGCGGCGCCCTGCTCCATCGCGAGCAGGAGGTGGCGGTGACGGTCAGCGAGCGCAAGCTCAGGGTGCTGATGCTCGAGCACCGTCCGCGCTACGAGGTGCGCTACCTGCGCGAGGCCTTCCGCCGCGACAAGACGGTGGTGCTGCACGCCTACCTGGAAGAGGGCAAATGGCGGCGCTGGGGCTCGGGCAGCGCTGCCGAGGCCGGCCCCGACCATCTCCCGCTGGCGCCGAGCGAACTGCGCGATTACGACGTCATCATCATCGGCGACCTCGGGCCGGACTCGTTCCGCGACGCCGATCTCACCGCCATCGATGCCGCGGTGCGCCATGGCGGCGCCGGCCTGGTGTGGCTGCCCGGCGAGGGCGGCGCGATCAACGGCTTCGTCAGCGGCAAGCTCGGCGCGCTCATCCCGGTCGAGCTGCCCGACGCGGCGGCGATCAGCCGCGGCTACCTCTCCAACCAGCCGCACCAGCTCAGCCGCACGCCCTTCGCCGCCCGCCTCGGTCTGCTCGACGCCGGCGAGGTCGACTGGAAGGACCTGCCCTACCTGCTCGGGGCGGCGCCGGTGCAGGCGGTCAAGCCCGCCGCCGAGGTGCTGGTCGAGGACCAGCGCCACATCCCGCTCGTGGTCAGCCGCGCCTATGGCAGCGGGCGCGCGCTGTTTCTCGGCATCGACGACACCTGGCGCTGGAGGCGCAACGTCGGCGACCGCTACCTCCATCGCTTCCACAGCCAGCTCTTCCGCTTCGTCGCCGCCGGGCGCCGCCTGGGCAACCAGGACTGGGCACTGCACGCCAATCCGCGCCGCGCCGCGCCCGGCGAGGTGGTCACCCTCGACCTCACCCCGACCAGCAGCGAGCCGCCCGAGAACCCGCCCGACAGCATCACCGTCCGCCTCAAGGGCTCGGGCGGCGAGCAGCTGGTGCGCCTGGCGCGCGATGGCAGCGGCTACTCGGCCCACATCCCCGCCCCGGCGGCGGGGACGTGGAACATGGAGATCGCCGCCGGGGTGGAGAACCGCCTGGTGGACAGCGGCCAGCTCCTGGTGCTGCCTCCGACCGACGAGCTGCGCGACCCCCGCCTCGACGCCCCCGCCCTCGGGGCGCTCGCCGCCGGCACCGGCGGCAAGGTCTACAGCGACCCCGAGAAGCTGGTCGCCGAGCTCCCTGACCTCAGCCGCAGCGAGAGCGTCTCGGCGGTGACCGGCTGGTGGGACAGCATGTGGGCGCTGGCGCTGGCGGTCACCTTGTTCGCCATCGACTGGTCGATCCGGCGCATGAGCCGCCTGCCCTGAGTCGCGCCTGGCGGGACGCCGGCAGGCCGCGCTCAGGCAGTCGTCACTCCGGCAGGTCGAGCGGCTGGGGCAGGGCGGCGAGCGCCGCCACCACCGCCGGCACGTCCATGCGGCGCTCGGTGCGCCCGAACGGCAGGCGGTTCTCCAGCACCTCGGCGGAGGCGGTCCATTGGCAGACCCCCTCGCAGACCATCTCGACGTCGTTGAAGCGCATGGCATGCGTATGCTGCAGCGAGATCGCGTCGGCGGCGCGCCCGACGAAGAGCTTGCCGCGCCATATGCCATTGAAGCGCACCGGGCCGTCGGCGCCGGGCGGGCCGTAGAGGCGCAGGGCGGTGGCCTGATCCTGGGCATAGTCGGCCAGGGGCGAACTCAGGTAGACCACGCCGTCGGCCTTGGGCAGGCGCATGAACACCCCTTCCAGGGCGATGCGGTTGAGCTGCGGGTCGAGCTGGCGCACGTGACTGGCCTCGATGCGCGCGGGCATCACTCCCGGGCGCTCCCACAGGTGCACCACCACCGCCCCCCCCGCCGCCGCCGCCGGAGCCTCGTCCTGGCCGCAGCCCGCCAGCATGGCGATCAGGCCGAGTCCAGCGCAGGCGGACGCGAGCGCCCACGCCCCCCCGCCGGCAGGTCGGCGCGGGGGTGCGCTGGGTGCGCTGGGTGCGCACGGCGCGCCGCCGAACCAGGCTGCGGGGTGGACCATGCCGGCGACCCTAACGCCAAGCCAGCACGGCACCACTGACGATCCCACCGCGCTCGCCGCGGGGCGGGAAGCGTCGCCTTGACCGTTGCCCCACCCCCGACACACTACCGTCCTTTCACCGCTTGGCCCTCATCCCCGGCAAGCATCGAAGGAGTGCACGTGAGCGACATCAGGAACAAGGTCATCGACATCATCGCGGATCGCTTGTCGAGAGACAAGGCGACGATCACCGAGGCGAGCAACATCGTTGCCGACCTCGGCGCCGATAGCCTCGACATCGCCGAGATCATGATGGACCTTGAGGATGCGTTCGGGGTCAAGCTGGAGGAAGACCAGGATCTCAAGACCATCGGCGATGTGATCAAGTACATCGAGGGCAAAGTCGCGAAGTGACGGACGGGCCGAAGGTAGTTCACATGGCCGAACGTCGCGTAGTCGTGACTGGGATGGGACTGTTGGCCTGCAATGGCACCAACGTCAAGGAATACTGGGCCGCGACCACCGCCGGACGCCACGGCATCGCCACCATCCGCCTGCCGAACATCGACCTCTCCAAGCACAAGACCCATTTCGGCGGCACCGTGCCGCTAGACAATGCGGCGCTGGTGATCGGCGACATGAAGCAGGCGCGGCGCAAGGACCGCTTCGTGCTCCTCGCGCTGAAGGCCGCCCATGAGGCGGTCGCGGACAGCGGTCTCGACCACAAGAAGTGGGCCGACCCCTTCCGCGTCGGCTGCGTGGTCGGCTCGGGCATCGGTGGACTGAGCACCATCGAGGAGGAGTACACCACCCTGATGGCGCGCGGGCCGTCGCGGGTGAGCCCGTTCCTGGTTCCCAAGATGATCGTCGACAGTGCGGCCGGCGACATCTCCATCGTCTACGGCGCCAAGGGCCCCAACTACAGCATCACCACCGCCTGCGCCACCGGCTCGCACTGTATCGGCGCCTCGTTCCACCACATCCGCTCCGGGCTGTGCGACATCATGATCACCGGCGGCAGCGAAGCGCCGATGACCAACCTCGGCATCGCCGGCTTCAACTCCATCGGCGCGCTCAGCACGCGCAACAACTCGCCGGGCACCGCCAGCCGCCCGTTCGACCGCGACCGCGACGGCTTCGTCATCGGCGAGGGCGCCGGCATCATCATCCTCGAGGAACTCGAGCACGCCAAGCGGCGCGGCGCCACCATCTACGGCGAGCTGGTCGGCTACGGCTGCACCGGCGACGCCTTCCATGAGACCCAGCCCGATCCCACCGGCGCCGGTGGCATCGCCTGCATGCGCCAGGCGCTCGACGACGCCCATTTGGCGCCCGAACGCATCGGCTACATCAACGCCCACGGCACCTCGACCAAGCTCAACGACGCCGGCGAGACCAAGGTGGTCAAGGCGGTATTCGGCGCGCACGCGCACCAGCTGGCGGTGTCGAGCACCAAGAGCATGACCGGGCACACCCTCGGCGCGGCCGGCGGCATCGAGGCGATCACCTCGCTGCTCGCGCTGCGCCACGGGGTGCTGCCGCCGACCATCAACTACCAGACCCCCGATCCAGAGTGCGACCTCGACTACGTGCCCAACCAGGCGCGGGCATGCTCGGTCGACTATGCGCTCTCGAACAACCTCGGTTTCGGCGGCCACAACGCGTCGCTGATCTTCAAGCGCTTCACCTGAGGCGCGTTTTCTACATAGGGGCCAGGCCGCCATCGGGGCGGCCAGGTCACGGGCGCAGCGGCAGCGCATAAACAGGGCCGATAGGAGAATAGGTTCATGGAAAAGAAGCGCATCCGCGAAGAGGTGATTGAGATCCTCTGCAACAAACTGCACAACCTGCCGCCGCCCAGCGACGAGGACGACTTCGATTACGACCACCAGGCCCTGGTGCCGGACATCACCAAGGATCCGCTCGACGTCGCCGAGGTGGCGATGGACCTCGAGGACGCCTTCGGGGTGAACTTCGAGGAGTCCCTGCCTGGCGATCCCGGCATGGAGACCATCGGCAAGGTGGTGGAATACCTCGATCTGCGCATCAACGCGCGCGCCAAGGCCGCCGCCGTCAAGTAGGGCGACGACTAGGATCCGGAGCGGGCGGCGGACCGCCGCCTGCGCTCCTGCGCCGGGACGATTCCGCGCACCCTCGCCAGCAGTTTCGATGTGCGCAACCGCACGAGTGGCGGCGTGCTGGCGATACGGGCGGGCCGGCACGGCCTCACCCTGCGGATCCCGCCCATCGCCGCCGGTGTGGATCCTTCAGCCCAGCGGTCAGCGCGGAGTGTGGCCCTCCGTCCAGCAAATGGTCCTCACATCCCTGAGGAACCGCATGCTGTAGGCTATGTGCTCTCTTGGAGCTCTTGGAGGGGATCGGCTGATATCGCAGAAATGTAGGCGGCGATTCCCATCACTTTGCCGCCGGCAGGGAGCGAAGTCGTTCATGATGCGCGCGGCAAGGGCGGCTCCCAGCGGTTCGCCGCCGAGTTGCGAGTAGACTAATTCGACTTCACGGCTGCCGACGGAATCGGGATTCCGGTATAGCTCGGACCAGATCTTGAGGCAGGTGTTCAGCCATCGCTTTTGTCCCGATTGGGCGGTGAATGCCGTCCATTGCGTCGCCCATCCGAGCCACGTCGGCTGGAAACCCCAAGCCACGTACACACTATCGGCTTGGTCCAGTGGTCGTTTCTTGTCCCTTCGGTACTCGCGCATCATCGTCTTCTGGGCAATGTAGCTCAGAGGATGCGGTAGGAGGGGAGCCGATATCCGGATCTTGGACTCTGACTGGATTCACGAGAAGCAGTTCGACACAGCGTAGTGCGCTGGGCAGAACGGAGTTGTCCGTCGGTTTCGGAAGCTGCGCCTCACCATGGAACGGCACTATGAATTCGACACACGTCTCGCTACGTTCCGCGCATCCATCCTCGATGCGCTGATACTGCATCTCGACCGGATGGCCGTCGAAGCCATTGACGACGAAGGGCACAAGGTTGTTGGAGATCAGGCGAGCATGTATCTCCTGCCTTCGCTCCATTGCCTTGCGGGTCAGGGCCAAGTCGAGGTCGACGGTCGCACGTGGAGTTACTTTCGGTGGCACGAAGTCGGGGTGGAGATGGTAGAAGAACTTGGCGAGACCGCCGGCCAGCACGACCTGGTCGCGGAGGTCCCTGAGACCCTCAAAGGCACGAGTGATGACCTGTTGGAGTTCCTGTGACAAGCGATTGTTGATCATGGCCTACCAACCAACTCGATGAACCGACGGCTGATCGCCTCGGCCTGCTCGAAGCCGCGATTGGGGTCTCCGGCCACGTCGAGCGCCGCCTGCCAGGGATCCACGATTACCAGGCGATTGGACTCCCGCTGCACCGCACCCAACGCTACCGCACGCCAACGACGCATCACTCCGAGGTAGGCCCAGGGTTCTCGATCTTTCGCCGTCGGCACCAACGTCGTGTTGGTCACTTGCGGGACGTAGCGCTCGGTGGGGACCTCGACCGTGTAGGGACGCTTCCCCACCACGTTCCCCAGGTTGTAGACGTCGAGCGCCTTCCATCCGCTCAGCGACAGCATCCCGCCGCCATTTTTTACCTGCTGCCCCAGCTTCATGAGCCATTCCATTACATCGGCGTCGCGCTCAAACGTGGTGTCTTGTGCTGGGTACAGGGGGGCGAGCGGGATGAGCTGACGTGGAGGTGCCGCGCACTCCGCCTGCAGCCAAGCCGCCAACACGTGAGGCAGATTCGCGAGCCGCAGCGGCGTGATCCCATCGACTTTGTTGATCCAGCCCAGTTCACGCAGCTGTTGATAGAGCCGGTACGCCGTGGTGCGACCGACTTCCGTCGCCTCGGCCCACTAGTCAAGCGAGACCAAAGGCTCTGGATGCCGAGGCCACCAGGCGCGCACCAAGTCGCCGGCGTTATTCCCCGCCCGTACCGTTTCGTAGAGGATCGCCTTAAGAAGTTGCTCGTTAGTCCCTGAAGGGCAGAAAGCTCGCATAAAAAACAAGAAGTTGTTTCAAGGGACGCTCATTATTCGTAGAAA
>JAYVMM010000112.1:0-1674 GCA_043758975.1 Planctomycetota bacterium
TTCCTATCACGAGCGCGGTCAGGTTTCACCCTGATCGAGCTGCTGGTGGTGATCTCGATCATCGCCATCCTCGCCGGCATGTTGCTGCCGGTGATCGGCATGGTGCGCGAGATGGCCAACCAGCAGAAGTGCGGCAAGAACCAGAGCCAGCTGATGGGCGCCTGCGTCGCCTACGCCCAGCAGGAGGAGACCGCCTGGTCCTCACCCTGGGTCAATACCTTCGGCTATGTCGCACCGGCCAGTGGCGTCACCACCATCGGCTCGGGCGTGCCGGCGATGAACTTCACCCTTGGCTGCTTCGAAGTGCTGGCCAATGAGGCCACGCTGCCCAACGGGCTGTTCAAGTGCCCGAGCGCGACCTCGCCCGGCCCCATTAGCCGCGCCAATCCCATCAGTGCGACGATCACCGGCGGCGCGCCCGGCAGCTGGGGCGATAACGGCGGCGGCTCGAACCGGCGCATCGGCTACGCCTTCGACTGGGCCTGCCCGGGCGATCCCGGCTCGGTGCGCGTGGTCTTCGCCGACCGCGACGTGACCAACCACAAGCGCAAGGGTGCGATGACCTGCTTCGGCGATTCGCATACCAAGTTCCTCAAGATCCCGACCACCACCACCCCCGCCGCTGCCCTGACCACCGGCATGGCGGGGACGGCGGTGGTGATCGGCGAAGTGGACAATCCCGATGCCGTCGGCACTGTCGATAGCGTCGCCGCCGGCATGCCGGACCTGACGGCCGACGATATCTACAGCAACATCGGCGACTTTCCCGCGGCGGGCAGCGTCATGCAGACCCTGACCCCGGGCGGCGGAGATGCGGTCCGCGCCTTCGTCAAGTAAGCGGATCCGACCGTGACTGGTCGCGCCACGGCCCGGGGCATACCCCCGGGCCGTGGCGTTGTTGCGCACCAGCGTCGGCGAACTGAGGTGCTGGGGGGTGCTGGGGCGCGGCGAGTCTGCGCGGCAGCGGCTATGCGGCTAGACGATGCCGCCGTCGCTGATGCTGATGCCGCGCATCGACATGCGCAGCTCCTCGGGATTGGGCGCCGCCGCGAGCGCGGTATCCATGGTGATCTTCTGCTCGCGGTAGAGGCGGATGAGCACGCGGTTGTAGCTCTCGTTGCCGCTGTCGGTGTCCTTGTTCAGCGCATCGGCAAGCTTCTGGTCCTCGCCGTCGATGATCATCTTCTTGATGATCGGGGTGATGTACATCATCTCCACCGCCGGCACCTGCGGGACCTCCTTCTGGAAGCCGGGCAGCAGCTTCTGATTGAGGATGCAGCGCAGGTTGAAGCCCAGGCTGGTGCGGATCTGGTCGTGCTTGGACTCCGGGAAGAGGTCGAGCAGGCGCCCGATGGTCTGCGCGCAGCCGGAGGAGTGGATGGTGCCGAAGACGAGATGGCCGGTTTCCGCCGCGGTGAGCGCGGTCTCGAAGGTCTCGGCGTCACGCATCTCGCCCAGCAGCATGACGTCGGGGTCCTCGCGCACCGCCGAGCGCAGGGCCTCGGCGAAGTTGACCACGTCGATGCCGATCTCGCGCTGGTTGATCAGGCATTTGTCGTCGGTGAAGCAGTACTCGATGGGGTCTTCGATGGTGATGATGTGGGCGCGGCGCTTGCTGTTGATGTCGTTGAGCACCGACGCGATGGTGGTGGACTTGCCCGAGCCGGTGATGCC
>JAYVMM010000113.1:0-2021 GCA_043758975.1 Planctomycetota bacterium
CCGATCACGGCAAGGATATCTTCCTGCGCACCTGCACCGTCTGCCACTCGCTCAACGGCGTGGGCGGCAAGATCGGCCCCGACCTCGGCGGCTCCTGGCGCAACGGCGTCGACTATTTCCTCGAGAACATCATCGACCCCAACGCGGTGGTCGGCGAGGACTACCAGCTGCACGTCATCACCAAGACCGACGGCTCGGTGGTCTCCGGCCTGCTCGAGAAGGAGAGCGACACCTCGATCCTCATCCGCTCGCTCGCGGGTTCCACCCCGGTGCCCAAGAGCGAGATCAAGGACCACCAGAAGCTGGCGCAGTCGATGATGCCGCCCGGCCTGCTCGAATCGATGCCGGAGAAGGACGCCATCGATCTGCTCAAGTTCCTGACCAGCAAAAACTAACGACCGCCTTGCTGCCGGCGCGGCGGCGCCCCGACCGCCGGCGCACGCGCTCCGGCGCTCAGGCCTTGGCGATCTCATTGAGCGCGCCGGTGGCATCGGCGAAGCCATCGCTCTCGATGCCCAGGCACTGCATCATCGCCACGAAGAGGTTGCACAGCGGGGTCTTGGCCGGCAGCACGAGATGGCGCCCCGGCTTGATCACCCCGCCGCCGCGCCCGGCGAGCATGATCGGCAGATTCTCGCGCCCGTGGGTGTTGCCGTCGCTCAGGGTGCCGCCCCAGAACACCATGCTGTTGTCGAGCAGGGTGCCGCCATTGGCCTCCTTGATGCCCTTCATGCGCCCGAGCAGATAAGCCACCTGCTCGGCGTGCCAGAGGTTGATCTTGCGGTACTGCGCCAGCTTGTCGGCGCCCTCGGTGTGGTGCGAGGTCTCGTGATGGGTCGACTTGACCCCCTCGATGAAGGAGTAGTTGATGTCATTGCGCTCGTTGCCGAACATGAAGGTCGCCACCCGCGTGGAGTCGGTCCAGAAGGCGAGGGTGACGATGTCGAGCATCAGGCGCGTGCGGTTGGTGTGGTCGCGCCCATCGAAGGCCACCGTCATGCCGCCGAGCTGCCCGACCGCGCGGGTGGCGGCGGGATCGATGCGGCGCTCCTTGGCCAGCTCCTTGATCTCGCGCTCGATCTGGCGCTCGACATCGCGCACCGAGGTGAGGTACTCGTCGAGCTTGCGCTGGTCGGTGACGCCGACCTTGGCGCGCAGGGTGTTGGCGTCGCCCAGCACGTAGTCGAGCACGCTCTTCTTGTCGTCATCGCTCAGCGCCATGCCCACCGCCGCCCCCGGATCGCCCTTCTGGCCGGGGCTGCGGAACAGGCGGTCGAAGGCGCGCTTGGGGTCGATCTCGTTGGGCACCGGGGTGGTCGGCGAGCTCCACGACAGCTGATTATTGTACATCCGCGCCCAGCCGCTGTCGACGCCGCCGACCGGGGCCTGCATGTTGAGATGCAGCGATGGGAAGCGGGTGAGCGAGCCGGTGCAGCGCGCCGCCACCTGGTCGACCGAGATGCCGCCGACGTCGACGTCGGCGCCTGCGGTCTTCTTGACCACCGTGCCGGTGAAGAAGCCGGCCTCATTGGCGTAATGGGAGATGGAGTCGGCGGTCGCCGCCTTGTTCCACAGGTTGGCGAGCAGCAGCATATCGCCGCTGAAGGCCTGCAGCGGCTTGAGCATCGGCTTGAGCTCGGTCAGCAGCCCGGCGGCATCCGGCTGCCACTCCTTGTGGTAGGTGCCGCAGGGCAGGTTCATCAGCAGCATGCGCACCGCGGTACGCGGCGGGCGGAAGCGCGGCTCCTTGGCGAGGGCCTTGGCCGGATCGGCGGCTGTAAGCGGCGACATCGCCTCCAGCAGGGGCAGGGCGATGGTGACGCCGAGCCCGCGCAGCACAGTGCGGCGGGAGATGACGGAGGATGGTCTCATGGCTTGGTGTCCTGGGGCGGGGGCTTGGCGGGGCCGGCGCCGGCGCCGGCCAGCGCCACGGTGGGATTGCGGCGCATGCGGAAGGGCAGGCTGGTGACCACCTCGGCGATCAGGGTCTGCGCCTTGTAGCCGTCAGCGGCGAGGTCCTT
>JAYVMM010000114.1:0-2549 GCA_043758975.1 Planctomycetota bacterium
CGCTCGTCGCGCGCATGGCTCCTGGTGCCGGCGAACAGGCACAGCGCGGTGAGCGCCTCCTGGTCGTTCCAGTCGGCGGTGCCGGCGAGGGTATTGAGCGCGGCCCGGCGCACGCCCTCGTCCTTGTCATCGAGCAGCGGGATGATCACCGCGGCGACTCCCGGCGAGCAGGCGGTGCGCGCGAGCAAGCTGACCGCGGCGGCGCGCACCCCGGGCACGCGCGCGTGCAGGCAGCGCACCAGCACCAGCTCAGCCTGCACCCCGCCGATGCGCAGGAGGGTGTCGCCGCCGGCGGCGGTCAGCACCAGGCGGTCGGCGTCCTCGCTGCGCGTGAAGGCGGCGAGCGCCTTATGGTCGGTCTCGGTCAGGGCCATGGTCTTGTGGCGCAGGCGCTCGGCCCAGGCGGCGAAGTCGCGGCGCGTGCGTTCGTCGTCGAAGACGTTGTGCGCGAGGCCGGGGTACTCGCGGTAGACGAAGCGGTAGCCGAGCGCGCGCAACGAGGCGACCGCGGTGCGCGAGGAGCGCACCGGGACGTCGCGGTCCTCGGTGCCGTGCACGACGTAGAATTCGGGGGCGGTGTTGCCGGGATCGGCGACGCGGTGGAGGTCGAAGCCGCCGCCGTTGCACAGCGTCACCACCCCGGCCACCAGGTCGAAGTGGCGCGAGCTGAAGTAGTTGACGAACCAGCCGCCATTGGACACCCCCTGGAGGATGATGCGGCGCGCGTCGATGGGGTAGCTGCGCCGCGCCCAGTCGATGAAGGCGAGCACGCGCGAGTCGTCTTCGCCCATCCAGTTGCGACCTTGCGATTTCAGGCTGGCGACCACGAAATCGCCGCCCGCACCGGCGCCGCGCAGGGCCTCGAGCACGGGATCGGCGAGCCAGCGCTCATCACCGCCGGCGCCATGGAAGCACAGCACCAGGCCGAGGCGGGCATCGGCGAGCGGAGCATGCGGCGCCCGCAGGGTGTAGCGCATCACCGCCTGGCCGTTCTCGTCGAAGACCTCGCCATCGCGGCTGTCGATCGCCACCGCGTTGGCGTTGGCGCGAGCGGGCGCGCCCACCTTGGCGATCGCCACCGCCACCGGTGCGCGCTCTCCGGCGGCGACCGTGCCCGTACCGGGCGCGTGCGTCGACGCGCTGTCGAGCGCACCCTCTGGCGGGATCGCGTTCTCCGGCTCTTCGGGCAGCGGCGCCTCGAGGCGGGTGAGGCTCGCGCCGCCGTCGGCCTCCACCACCCGCACCGCCGACGCAGTGGACGGGGCCGCAACCGGAGGATTGGTGTGCGCGACGACCGGGATGGCGGTTTGATGGCGCGGCGTCTCCTCGGCCCGCGCGCTGTGCTGCAGGCGGTGCAGCTGCGGATAGAGCAGGGCGACGAGCAGGGCGGCGGCGACCGCCCACGGCAGCCAGCGCAGGGGCGCATGCGCGCGCCGGCGCGCCAGGCGCGCGGTGGGTCGCTCCGTATCGCCGCCGCGCGCGCCCGGGCTCTGGAGATGCAGGGCGGTGACCGGGGCGAAGAGGTCGAACAGCTCGCTCTCGCGCTCGGCGGCGTGGTAGAGCGTGGCCACCAGCGCCGGATCGCGCTTGAGCGCGGAAAGCAGCTGCGCGCACGACTCCGCGTCCGCCTCGCCGGCGAGCCAGCGCGCGATGAGCGCCTCATCGAGCTCCGCCTCAGTCATCGCTGTCCCCCAGGCTGTCGGCGGCAGCCAGGCGCCGTCCGACGCAGGTCTCGAGGGTGCGGCGCGCGCGGCTGATCACCATGTCGACGGCATTGGTCTTCATGCCGGTGCGCTCAGCGATGACCTTGGAGGCGAGGCGCTCGGCGTAGCGCAGGTCCAAGATGGTGCGCGCGCGTGCACTGAGATTGTCGAGGCATCGGCGCAGCGCGGCCAGGCGCGTCGGCTGGTAGTCGGGATCGATCAGCCGCACCTCGGCGTTGGCGGCATGCAGGTCGAGCTGATCGAGCAGGGCACCATCGAAGGGCACCAGCGCGTGGCGCGCGTTGCGGTAGTGGCGGAAGAGGAGATGGCGGGCGATGCCGCGCAGCCAGGCGCCGAAGGGCTTGCTCGCATCATAAGTGCCCTGGCTCTCGAGCGCCTGGTGGAAGACCTCCTGCACCAGGTCCTCGGCGACCGTGCGGTCGCCGGTGGTGGCGAGGAAGTAGGCGGTCAGCCAGCGCTGGTTCTGCTCGACGATGGCGCGCGACCACGGTGAGGGGGCATCGGACATGTCAGGATTTTGCCGCGCTTTCGCCATACCTGACAGGGTAAAGCGCTGCCGCCCCAGGCGGTGGACCGGGGTGTCGCGCTACCCGGTTGGGCCCGGCGGGGGGCCAAGTAGGCTCTGCCCATGCCCGCCCCCGCCGCCCCCGCCGCCCTGGTCGCCGCCGCCCGCCGCCTCAGCCGGGACCTCGCGCCCCTGCGCTTCGCCGCTCCGGTGACCCACGTCTACGACCCCCTCGACTACGCCTGGCCGCTGCACCGCGCCTACCTCGAGCGTTTCGGCGGTCCGGGCAAGCAGGTGGTGTTCCTGGGCATGAACCCAGG
>JAYVMM010000115.1:0-4658 GCA_043758975.1 Planctomycetota bacterium
GTAGCGGGCGTCGGCGCGCACCAGCCAGCAGGCCGGCTCCTCGAACAGCGACGGGGTGTCGAGATCGAGGATGATGCGTTCGAGATCAGTAGGTTCGCCCACGCGCTTGACCGGTCCGCGCCAGGGTGCGAGCAGCCCGGCGATGAGTTCGTCGCGCAGCACCAGGCTGGTGCCGAGGACGACGTGCAGGCGGGCGCTCTCGAGGGTCGCGGGCATCGGTCTCGATGGTGCGCAGGGCGCGCGCCGGGACAAGCTGCGCCCGGCGCCCGGCGCCTGGCGCCGGCGCCTGGCGCCTGCGCCAGACGCCAGCAGCCGGAGTGGCGGCGCGCGCCTGGCCTAGAGGTGGAAGTCGTCGCCGAGGTAGACCGCACGCACCTCGCGGTTGTCGACGATCTCCTGCGGGGTGCCCTGGGCCATGATGGTGCCGGAGTCCATCACATAGAGGCGGTCGACCATGCCGAGGATGGCTTCGGCGTGGTGATCGGTGATCAGCACCGCCACCTCGCGGCGCTTGAGCTCCTGGGTGATGGCGACGATGTCGGCGCGGCTGCGCGGGTCGACCCCGGCGAACGGTTCGTCGAAGAACAGCAGCTTGGGTTCCACCACCAGCGCGCGGGTGATCTCCAACCGCCGGCGTTCGCCGCCAGAAAGGCTGCGCGCCATGCTCTTGGCGAGATGGCGCAGATTGAGCTCGCCGAGCAGCTGCTCGAGGCGGCGCTCATGCTCGGCCTTGGGGTAGTGCTGCTCGATGACGATGCGCACGTTGTCGGCGACGCTGAGCTGGGCGAACACCGTCGGCTCCTGGGCCAGGTAGCCCATGCCGAGGCGGGCGCGCAGGTGCATGGGCATGCGCGTGATGTCATGGCCGCGGAAGTGGATGGTGCCGGTCTCCGGCTTGAGCAGGCCGAGGACCATGCGGAAGGTGGTGGTCTTGCCGGCCCCGTTGGCGCCGAGCAGGCCGACGATTTCTCCTGGTTCCACCCGCATATCCACACCGGAGACCACCAGGCGCCGACCGAAGCGCTTCGATAGCCCGACCACCGAAAAGAGGGTCATTGTGGAAAAACCTCGGGCACCAGGTGCGCTTTCGCCACAATTCCCACGCCCTTCATCACTTCATCGCCCCTCTAGGGATATTATAAGCTTATGTGACATAGCAACTTGAGGTTATTTTCCCGGAATCTTCACGGATTATTCAGGCAATGCTCCCAGTTCGCCCAGCCAGGTTGCAACTAAAAATCCAGGTGGAGAACTGGGGTAAAACCCCGTCTGGACGCGACCTGGGTCGACCTGCAGCAGCTGCCCCGCTAGAGCGGCGGGGCGGACGGTCAAGGGCGCTGCCCAGCTCCTCGCGCGCATGGCGGCTCAGCGTACCAGACGCCAGCGATTGGGCGGCAGGATCACCGCCAGCACGCGCCCGCGCAGGTTCTCCGCCGGCACCCAGCCCCAGCAGCGTCCATCATAGCTCTGCGGCGAGTTGTCGCCCATCATCAGGTAGGCGCCAGCCGGGACCTTGATGGCGGTCTCCGGGCTGTAGCCCCAGCGCATGCACTGCTGCGCCTCGCTGAGCGTCTCGGGATCGAGCCCGAGTACTTGCGCCCGCACCGAGGCGATGGTGCGCAGCATGTTGGCGTCGTGGTCGAGGGAGCTCTTGCTCTCGTTCTGCGGCTCGCGCAGGCGGTCCTTGAGCTGCTTCACCTGCTTGCTCTCGTCGCACAGGAAGCTGCCGCGCATGGTCGAAGTGTAGTGCACATCGCGCTGGATGGCGGCCCCGGCCAAGGTCAGGCTGCCGCTGCCCGTCCAGCGCAGGGTCAGGCGCTGGATATTGGGATCGACCGCGGGCACGTCGCCGCGCCAGAGTTCGCGCCCGTCGAGCACCAGGATGATCTGGTTGTCGAGGTGGGCGAAGCTGAAGGCCTTGCCGAGCGGCGCATCGTTGCCGCTCGCGAGGGACTTGCCGTCGCCCAGCACGCGCCAGCCGCCAGCGCTGAGGGTGAGCTGGTAGTGGTGCACCGCGCCCTGGCTGAGCTCGAGGGTGACGCTGCCGGAGAGCGCGGCGACGGTGGCCTGGAAGCGGATATCGCCGACGAATTCGCGCATGGTGCGGTTGAGCAGCACGCCGTAGCCGCCGCTGTCGAGATCGTTGCTGTTCAGGCGCCGGATCGCCCACTGGTCCATGTTCCAGGCGTTGCCGCTGCGCCCGGTATGGAGGTGGGTGAACAGCGGCTTGGTCATGGTCAGGGTCACCGGCTCGGAGAGCGCCTCGCTGGCGAGGTCCCACTGAGCGTCGGGGTTGTCGTCGTCCGGCATCACCGGGCGCACCTTGAACACCCCGGGCTTGAGGTAGAGGTTGCGCAGCTGCTGGGTGAAATCGACCTCGGCGCTGGCGCTACCGGCGCTACCGGCGCTACCGGCGCTACCGGCGCTACCGGTACTCGCGGCGCTGCCGGTGCTGCCACCGAGGGTGAAGGTCAGGTTGCCGCCATCGGCCGCCACCTGGCCGCCCCCATCGCCCTGCCAGGGCAGGTAGTCCTGCTGGGCGCCGTGGCGGTAGATCTCCTGCCACAGCGCCTCCTGCACCGCGGGCGGTTTGCGTGCGACGACGAAGGTGCCGTCCGCCTGCTTGAGGTAGATGTCGCCCCCGGCGATGTAAAAGGTCTCGCCCGGCAGCACCACCGTGCGCTTGACGAAGTTGCGGTACATCAACGGGCGCAGCAGCAGCATGTCCACCCGCGTGCCATTATAGTCCATGGCGGGATAGGCGTCCTCCTTGCCCTCGATCTCCGGCTGGGGGAACTGGAATACGGTGACGTCCCAGCGGCTCGGTCCGGTGAAGCGGAACAGCAGCTTGTCGACCAGGACATTGTCGCCCTTGAGGAAGGCGGGGTCGCCGTAGAGCATGGGCTCCATCGAGGCGGTGGGGATGCGGAAGGCCTCGAGCGCGAAATGGCGGATCGCCATGGCGACGATGAAGGCGAAGATCCAGTTCTCGCAGGTGACGTTCAGCCACTGCTGCCAGGACGGCAGGTGGGATTCGTAGGTCACCGGCGCGGCAGGCGGGCTTGGGAGCTGGCTGGTTGGCGGGCTGGCGGGAGCGGTGGAGTCGGCGGGGTCGGCCATGCGTGGGCGGGATTATTAGCGCCCAGGCAGGTCCACAACAGGCAGTCCCGGCCTGCTGGTCAGGCGCCGGCGCCTGCCGCCGTGGGCTGTATCCCCTGGGGTGCGGTCGGTCTTGGCGTCGACTCCGTCGTGGACCGTCGTCCAGCGGCTGGAGCGGCCGGCAGGCCGGGCGGTGGCGATTGCTGGCAGTGCGATAACCAGTCGGCACGCAGAATTTGACGCCGAATGCGCTGAAGCGCCCAATACGATCCGATTTTTGCCCGGTCCGCTCTGCACAGGCACACGCTGCGAACTCCCCTCCCGGCTGTGCGTAGACAGCATGGCGTCCATTGACGAAAAAGCGCGACAGCGGCAACGTCCCCTGTGCATTGAACCCGTGACGGATGAAACGACTCGGCAGTGGCCCTCGCTCACACCCTCATTCCGTCCCCGCCGCCCGCGCCCCGAACGCTGGATACTGTCCGTGCGCAGCCTCCCCGCTGCGTCATGAGCCAGCGCAGCTGCGCAAATGGTCCAGGAGCAAGCGCATACGCGGCGCCGCCGCGTGGATGGTGTCCGGACTGATGGCGTGCACGGCGTCCCGCAGTGAGGTTTTGTGGAGAACCCTATGGTATTCCCTGCTAGTCGGCTCCCAACAGCACCTGCGCGTCAGCCCGCCTGCCGACGAGCTGGCGGACGCGCCGGCTTCACCCTGTTTGAGGTCGGCATCTCGCTGGTGCTGGTCGCCTTCGGCGTGATCAGCGTGATCATCCTCTTCCCGATCGGCATCAAGGCCCAGGAGGCCTCGCGCTACAAGATCTACGCCGCCTGCATGGCGGAGCAGTACGTCGAGTCGTACAACACCGCGCACAACGCCAACCCGGCTTTCGAACTCGAGGCGCCCAACGCGTGGGACGTGCACGTCACCGGCCGCAACATGGCGCCCGACCTCGAGGCGCGCTGCTCGTCCTTCCGCTTCGGCATGTACCCACTGCCGCTCACCATCGCCCAGCGCCTGGACTCGGACAATGACGAGATCCAGAGCGTGCTCTCGCAGGGCGGCTACGTCTACTATCCGCAGCCGCTCGCCAACACCGGCCTCACCGACACTGGCTTCATCAATTTCAGCGGCACCAGCCAGAACCGGGTCGGCGGCATGATCAATGGCAGCGGGATGAGCACCATCAACGCGACCCAGGCCAACGATGCCCAGAAGGTGATCATGGCGGTCGAGGGCTATGCCCAGAACAACGCGCTCTACGCCTTCCCGCAGAAGGCGTGGCCCTACTATACCGGTTACCCGTCGCCGCCCATCATCAACTCCTACAACAATGGCGGCAATATCTGGCTCGCCCCCGGGATGACCCAGACCCAGTGGGCCTGGGGCCAGGGCAAATTCTACATGTGGGAGGACGTCGGCGTCGGCGATCCCGATGTCCGCGGGGTGTGGAGCAACACCTGGCCGGTGCCCGCCACCCTCAATCCGATACCGATGAAGGGCCAGACGGCGGCCACCACCTTCCCCGCCAACACGGGCGGCCTGCGCTGGCACCTCGGCC
>JAYVMM010000116.1:0-2347 GCA_043758975.1 Planctomycetota bacterium
CTCGGCTGGCTGCGCGCCCGGCGCTTGACCTGGGTGGTCTACCCGACGCTGGTGGTGCTGTGCACGGGGGGCATGATGCTGATCGCCCGCCACTACCTCGGCGGCGAGGATTCGCGCGAGCGCCTCGAGGTGGTCGACCTGGGCGAGGGTGGCGCAGTGCTGCGCCATGACCGCTTCGAGCTGCTGTTCGCCAATGAGACCCGGCAGGACGTCGCGGAAGTGCATGACGCATTGCGCTGCCCGATGCGCTTTTGGGAATTCTATTCCCGGGGAGGCAAGAAGGGGGCGACCGACGATTACCGCGGTAATCTGCCAGGCCGCTACACCCTGACCCGCACCATTCGGCAATGGACGATGACCATGGAGCGTGAGGCCGGGTTGGGCGGCGAGACCCTGCTGCCGTGGCGCCCGCAGCTTGATGGCATCCGGCGACCGGGCGATGTACAGGCTGCCGCTGAGCGGCTTCTCGCCGGCACTACCGGCATCGTCATTCAGCTGCTCGAGCATGGCACGGTGAGCGGGCAATGGGGCGATCCGCAGCTGCTCGCGAATTGGATGGAGGAAACCGAGACAGCGAAGAAGAACATGTTCTCCGTGCTCACCGCCTATCCGCAAATCGGCTGGTTCAAGGTGTTCGCCAGCATGGCGCCTGCAGGCGGGGCCATCTTCGACGATGTGCCGGTGCTCGACAGCAGCGATCCCGATGAGTTCGCGCTGCTCATATTGCTGCAGCGAGGCGATGCGCGGTGGCTGATGCGCCGCGTCTACCATGGTGTCCCGAGCGCGCAGGAATCGACCCGGTGAAAGCATCGACGATGTTCCGCGCGCTCTTCCCTGGGCCCGGGCGCCGGACCCGGAGACCGCCTGCCAGGGCAGGGGCGTGCATGCTGCCCTCAGGCGCGCTGGACGCCATGGGGCCATGGCGGTGCGCGTGGCCGGGGCAGGCGGCAGCATGACCTTCTCCTTCCCGCTGCTACGCAAAGAGCTGAACGAGATGTCCGCCCTGCGTCGGACCTATGTCCTGCGTGCGGTCTATGCCCTGGTGCTGTTCGGAATCTTCGCCAACATTAGCCGCAAACTGATCCAAGGGTTCGGGGGCCTCTTCGGCATACTCGGGCATGGCGGAGGCCTCCTTGATGCCCTGGTGGTCATCCAGCACGGGCTCATTCTGCTGGTGATGCCGGTGCTTGCAGCCGGCGCGGTGTGCGCCGAACGGGAATCTGGGACCATGGTGCTGCTCCTGCTGACCGACCTCGGCCCTTGGCAGCTGGTGCTGCAGAAGTGGCTGTCGCGGCTGATCGCCATGGGCAGCCTAGTGCTGGCGAGCATGCCGCTGATGGCCTTGGCCTACAGCCTGGGCGGCAGCAGCGCCCAGGATCTGCTCTTCGGCGCCTATACCCTGCTCCTGAGCCTGCTGCAGG
The DNA here is from genome assembly GCA_043758975.1 of Planctomycetota bacterium. Taxonomy (GTDB): domain Bacteria; phylum Planctomycetota; class UBA11346; order UBA11346; family UBA11346; genus BOG-1363. The sequence goes on from JAYVMM010000116.1 coordinate 1,422, forward strand.
CCGGTGCTTTCGCGCTCGCCATGAGCTGCCTGTTCAGGGGTGCGACCGTGGCGCTGGTCGCCACCTATCTGCTGTTGGCTGGATGCCTGGTCGTCACCGTGTGCTGCGCCACCTACAGCCATGCTGACGTACCGCTGAGCATCGCCTTCTGGTCTGGACGCCTGCTGCTGCTCTCGCCGCATTACCTCTTCGACCACCACATGAGTGAGGTGCTCGACGGCAGCGGCATCCTGATCAGCATCCTGTCGGCGCTGGTGATCGCGCGCCTGGGCATCCTGCGCCAGCCCCGACAGTCGGGCCGGAGCCCCATGCTGCGCCTCTTTCTCGCCCTCGACCACTGGTTCGAGCGCATTGATGCCGCGCTCGGTCGACGTCGCGTGCGTCAGCCGCTACCAGGCAGCGATCCGGTCGCCTGGCGCGAATTCAATAGACGCTCCTTTTCGAACTGGCGCCATCTCCTGCGCTTCATCCTGCCGCTTTATGCGCTCAATGTCATCCTGTGCGGCATTCTGATGGCCATGGATAGCTTTGAGAACCACGAAATCCCTGGCTGGTTCTGCGTCGGCGAGCTGGGAGGCCTGATGTTCTTCCTAGTCATCATCGCATCAGGCCTGTTCGCCAGCGAGCGCAGCGATCAGACCCTGGAGGTCCTGCTGACCACGCCGTTGAGCGGACGGGACATCCTGGTGCAGAAGGTCAGATCGGTGCGCCGCATCCATCTCACCCTCGCCACCCTGCCGGTAATCTACCTGGGGCTCGACTACTTCGTCAGCGGGAAGGTGGGTCTGGTGTCCGTCCACAATGCGCTGGTCGGTTGGGTGCTGGTGCTCGAGATCGCCATCTTCGCCATGCTGATCCTGCCGGCGCTGCTGAGCTGGATCGCCCTGTGGTTCGCCTTGCGCATCAGGAACCGCCTGCGTGCCGTC
>JAYVMM010000117.1:0-4205 GCA_043758975.1 Planctomycetota bacterium
GGGAGCCGGAATGGCAGGCAGCGGCGAGCAGGCAGGTCGCGGCGAGGCAGGTCGCGGCGAGGCAGGTCGCGGCGACGGCGCGCTCCCTCGCCCGCCGGCGGTGCGCCGCGCGCGTGCGCTCTGGCCAGGCGCAGGCTATACCGCACCATCGCGACCAGCTGGGCATGGAGGTCCTCCGCTTTGGCTACCCACAGTATCCGCTGCCGCGAGCGCCGATCCAGCCTCGTTCCGCCGCCCCCGCGACCAGGCGAGCAACGCCCTGCGTGGGCCTGGCGTCAGCGTGCCGCGCCCGGGGTGGTGCTCGGCGCGGTGGCCACCGGGACTTCGCCGAGGTGCAGCGCGCGGCGCAGGCCCAGGCCGGCCATGCTGAAGGTGGCAAGCAGGGCGAGCGAGGCGGCGAGGGCCATCCAGCGCAGCTGGCGCGCTGATGGCTGCTGGTGCAAGCGGCGCCACCAGCTCGACTGGACGCGGGGCGCGGGGTCGGCGGGGATGGCCTGGGCGAGTGCGCGCGCCCACGCCACCTCATCCGCCGTCGGGTCCACCGGGGCGCGCAAGGCGCGCGCGATCCACCCTGCGAGCGCGGCCTCCTGCTCGCCCTGCAGACGACAGGCCGGGCACTGCGCCAGGTGAGCTGCGATCTCTGCCGCGGCGGCGGCGGGCAGCTCGCCGTCATGCTGGGCGGGGAGGGCGGCGAGGACTTCTGCGCAGATCATCGCTCCACTCCCGTGGCTGGCCGCTCGCCGGCGAGGCGCTGGCGCATGCGTTCGCGCGCGCGGCTGAGGTGAGACATCACGGTGCCGGATGGCAGGGCGAGGATCTTTGCGATCTCCTGGTAGGTGCACTCGCCGACCGCGCGCAGCAGGAGCACGGCGCGCTCGCTCTCGCCCAGCTGCGCGAGGGCGGCGCGCACGCGCGCATCGAAGCCGGCGGTCAGGGCCTGCGGATCCTCGAGCACCTGGCGGCAGGCCTGGGCGGGATCGAGCGCCGGCTCGCCGTGGGCATCGCTGGATGGGGCTGACAGGCCATCGGGCAGCGGTTGCGCGCGATGACGGCGGTTGTGCTGCCAGGCGGCGTGCTGCAGGTGGGCGAAGATCCAGGCGCGGAAATTGCTGCCGGGAGCGAAGCCGGCGAAGCCGCCATAGGCGGTGGCGAGGGCGCTCTGCAGCACATCCTCGGCGTCGCTCGCCAGCCAAACCGCCTGGCGGCTGAAGGCGAGGATCTGGGCCTTGAGCGGCTGCAGGGCAGCGAGGAAGCGCTGCTGGCGCTCGCCGTCGGCGCGCTCAGCGCTGGGCGCCGCCGGCTTGGAGGCCACTGCCGCCAGGGGCCGGATCCCGGCGGGTCCGCTGACGATGGGGATGCGTGGTCGCAGCAACGGTGGCCTCTGGGGTGCGGGGAGGATCCTTGCGCCATCTTCCGCCGCCTCCGCGCCGTCTGCAAGCCCCGACAGGAGCGCGGGCGCCGGTCAGGAGTTTGTCATCGTGCCCGTTCGTATTTGCGGCGGAAGCGCCGACGCGCCAACAAAAAAACCTCCCTGCCGGCCCGTGTGGTGGCCGGCAAGGAGGTCCGAGGTCGACCTCGTGAAACGTGCGGCCAGCCTAGAAGGCGACCTGGAGCTGGGCGCGGAAGATATCGGCGTAGGGGTGAACACCGGCGGTGGTGCCCGCACCGGTCTCGCCCACCCAGCGAGTGTAGGCGGTCTGGAGCATGGTGTACGGGGTGAAGATCCAGTTGACGCCCACATCGTACTGGTGGCCCGAATTCACACGATCGGTGACACCGCCATAGGTCGAAACCCACGCCGGCAACCCGGCGGGAGAACCGTTATTGTATGCCGCCGACTCATCCACCTGGGTGTTGAAGTTGATAAGCTGGAAGCGCAGGGCTGGTTCAATGTGGATGCCGAAGGCCGGGATGGCATAGCCGGCCTGGGCGACCAGGACGCGGCTGGTGACGCTGTTGTTTACGCCGCCACCGACGCCGCCTACGCCGTTGTAATTGTTTTCCTTGGTGTGCATGGTGCGGGCTTCGACCAGGGCGCTGAGATCGTCCCAGTGGCAAATAGCCTCGATGCCCCATGACCAGGCGCGCATCACGGTATTGGCCACGCCATAGTCGTTACTATCCAGCGCGATATCCGCGCTGATCATGACGCTGTGGCCAGGCATACCCTGGAAGTCTTCATGGCAGGCCGGCTTCTTGCCATCGGTGAAGGCAGTATACTGGAGGCGAGTCGAGTAGAACATGCCTTCGCGGCGATTGGCGTTGCTCGGGTCCTTATTGGGATCCAGGCTCTCCATGACGTCGGCGCCCCAGTCGTAGCTGGTGCCGGATGCCATGACCCGGCAGCCCGCGGCGCGATTGCCCATCATGTCACCGGTGGCGCGCTGCTGCGGGAACAGCCACCAGGGATCGCCCTGGATCGCGAGGTTGAAGAAGGGGTAGTCAATGCCGCCATGCAGGATGACCTTGTCATCCGCGTCGATCGGCAGGATACGCTCAAGATAGGCCTTGAAGACGGTGACTTCGCGATTGCTGTTGAAATTGGTGGCCTGGTTGTTCGCACCGACAGCGCCGCTGTTGCTCTGGGTGTTGCTGTTGTCGCCGTTGCGATCGATGTTGTCGCCATTGAAGCTGAGATTGAACTTCCAAGCGTCACCGTAGGAGCCGTTCATCAGGAAGCGCGCGCGGCGCATGTTGAAGTCGAGTTGCTGACTCTTGCCGTTGGCACCGCGGAACACATCGTATGGAGTTCCCGCAGCGTTGCCCGCATTGGCGTCCTGTACCCGCTCCTGCACATCCAAGCCGAAATTGAGCGTCAGATCCTGGTCGGTCAGGGTAACGGCGCCATAGGCGACAGGGGTGAGGAGGGACATTGCACCAAGAGATGCAAACAGGGGAACACGCATGGTTTTCCTTCAGGGTAGCCCCAGGCGGAGGTGCGCAGGGCAAAACGTGGGTGGATGCTGTGGCGCACCCGGTGAGCGGCACCTTGCCGCAATGTGTGAAGGAAATATGAATACAGCGATAATTCCATGACAGGCATTTCAGGCCGGGTGACTCCCCCGACAGTGAGCCACCGGCGCTTATCCAGCCCAAAAAAAATATATTATTTGCGGCTTTGCCGCCTCTGGGAGTACGCGAGTTCCTCTACTCTACCCTGGTAACTTCTGGTGATGCATTCTGGTAAGGACAACAGGTGCCGAGCACCTGGCAGGGGTGTCGGGGACTGGTCCCCGACTGGGGCGCGGGGCTAGCCCCGCTTGGGTTGTGGGCGAAGCTCACATTGGCATAAGTCAAATCGATACAGGTACCTTGCGGGATCCGATGCGGCTATCGCGGCGTTTAGGTTGATGCATTCGTCCTTCGACCACGAGCGACCGGCTAACGCGCTGATTGTACTCATGCGGCGTGCCGCGTGATGCCGACCGCAACCGCCGGAGGTGGGTCCTGGCCCCCTCGTGGCCCCGCCGCCGTCCGCTTCATCTCACTTCCGCTTGCAGTACGGGAGAACGGCTTAACCGCGGACAGGCGCGTCCTTCATCATGCGCTCACCGCGTGTGGCATGGTGCCCCATCCCACGCGCCTCAGCTCTTCGCCACACCAACGCGAGCGCACGCAAGCAGCAGCCGCCATGACCCAGCACTTCCGCCTCGCCACCAGCGTCGACCTGCCGTGCGTGCTCAGTCTACTCGGCGGCGAGCACGCCGGACTGACCAAGCCGCGCCTGGGCGCCATCCTCGCGCGCATCCAGCGCTACCCTGACTATCAGATTTGGCTGGCCGATTGCGATGACCGCGCGTGCGCCACCTTCACCCTGGTGACCATCGACCGCGTCGCCCAAGGCGGCGCCAGCGTGGCTCTGCTCGATGCCCTGCGCGCCGCCGGCGATGGCGCCCAGTGCGCAGGCATCACCGCCGCCTGCCTGGCCTTCGCCCGCACCTCGCACGCCAGCGCGGCTGCAGCCGGCTGGTGCTGCTCGACCCGCCTGCCACGGTGACCACGCCGATGGCGGATGAGCTCGGCTTCGCCCCGGCGGCGCTGGTGCTCGATCCGCAGCTGCCCGGCGCCCACTAGGGGCGCTGACCAGGCGCGCCGGCCAGGTCGGCACGGCGTGCAGCGCCATGCCACGCCGCGTCAGGACACCGCGCGGGTCTCCTCGGTGAAGCCCTGCAGCACTTGCCCGCACTCCACGAGATGGTCGAAGT
>JAYVMM010000118.1:0-15821 GCA_043758975.1 Planctomycetota bacterium
GCCGCCGCCAATGCCCAGGCCGCGGGCGAGGCGCTGGGCGAGATCCAGGCTGCGCCGGGACAAGGCAGCGGCTTCCAGCAGGCGGCGCAGACCCTCGCCGCCGCCGCCATGCAGGGCCGCCTGGGGCACGAGCTCGGTCACGGCCAGGGTCAAGGTCAGGGTAAGGGCCAAGGACAAGGACAGGGGCAGGGCCAAGGTCAAAGCCAGGCCAAGGGGCCGTCCGGGCAGCCGGGTGGCGAGAACCAGGGCACTGCCACCAGCACCGGCACCACCGGCAGCGCCCAAGGGCTGACCGCCGCAACGGTGGGAGCCGACCAGGCGGAATGGGCGAAATCGCGGGCCGAGGTCAGGCAGAACGTGCGCACCGGCGGTATCGAGCAGTTCAGCGAGGAGCACCAGGAGTCGATCCGCGCCTACCTCAAGCGCTTGGGCGAGGACCGGTGAGGCGCCCGTCGCTGCTCGCCACGCCGGTGGCCTGCCTGCTCCTGCTCCTGCTCGCTGGCGGCGGCGCCGCTGCCGCTGCGAGCGAGCTTTCGGATCAGGAGATCATCCAGGTGCTGACGGTCGAGCAGGCGCGCGATCGCGCCATCCGCCATGGCCTGGCTTTCCTGCGCCTGCAGCAATCCCATGACGGATCGCTCGGCAGCCAGGTGCGCACCGCCATGACCAGTCTGGCGGTGATGGCGCATCTCGCCGCCGGCATCACCCCGGACGACCCCGAATTCGGGGAGTGGATGCACAAGTGCCTGCAGTTCGTGCTCTCGCAGCAGGACGAGAACGGCTATTTCGGCCAGCTCGACGGCAGCCGCATGTATGGCCATGGCATCACCACCCTGATGCTCGCCGAAGCCCTCGGCATGGTGCGCGATGAGGAACTCGATGAGCGCCTGCGCTCCTGCCTCGAGCGCGCGGTGGCGGTGACGGTCAATGCCGCCAAGGTGCACAAGGCCCCCGGGCAGGAGGGCGGCTGGCGCTACCAGCCGCAGGAGGACCATTCCGACCTCAGCCTGTCCGGCTGGCAGCTGATGAGCCTGCATGCCACCCAGCAGGTCGGCATCGCGGTGCCGGAGGCGGTGATCCAGGGCGCGGTGGCCTACACCAAGCGCCTGACCACCACTGAGGGTAAGGTCGGCTACGACAACCCGGGCGAGGACCACCCGGCGCTGCGCGGGCTCGCCCTCATCAGCCTGATGATCGGCCACCTCCAGGACGCACCGGAGCTCAAGCGGGTCATTGCGCGCATCCAGGGCGATGCCATTTCCTGGCAGGGCGGCTGGTTCTTCTACCGCGTCTACTACGATTCCGTGGGCATGTCGCGCGCCGCCCCCGAGCAGTGGGAATCCTACGGCAAGCATATCGAGAAGCTGCTCTGCGAGCATCAGAACCAGGACGGCTCGTGGTCCAATCCGCCGGGCGGCAACGAGGGCGACCAGGGTCCGGTCTACATGACCAGCCTCGCCCTGCTCGCGCTGGCGGTGAACCGCCACGTGCTGCCGGCATACCAGCGCTGACCGCCTCCCACTTCCGATTCCGCCCCCGCACCAGCACCCGTATCGGTGCCGCCGTGTCGCCGGCGCCGGGTCCCGACTCGTCGGCGCGTCTCGACCCGGAACGCTTCCCGGTGGATCCAGCGGCGCGCGCGCCTACGGCGCCGGGGTGTTGAGGGTGGAGAGTTCCTGGAGCAGGGCAGGCTCTACCAGCGCGGATCCGACGCGGTCGGGCGGAGCGGTCACCGGGCCGAGTCCGAGGCTGCGGAGGCGAGATGCCCCGGTGGCGGGCTCAGCCGCCAGCGCCGACAGTACCGGGCGGGCGGCGTCCGGGGAGGGGGTGGGGTCCGGACTTCCGGTGCCCGGGGCCGGAGCGAGCGGCAACGGGCTTGCGGGCGCGCCCAGACATCCGGCGGCAGGGGGGTGGCGCCGGCGCCGGCGACAGGCGCGGTCGTCGCCAATGCGCTCGCATCGGGGTGGTCGCCGGGTGGACAACGTCACCTGCCGGTGGTGGTGGCGCTACGGGTGTGCCGTCGCCGGCGGGCGCTCCCACGGCGGGCGCTCCCACGGCGGGCGCTCCAACGGCGGGCGCTCCCACGGCGGGCGCTCCCGCGGCGGGCGCCGCGTCAGCGCTGGGGCGGGAGTCTGCCCGCCCGCCGTCGCCCGCAGCGGCGCTGGCGCTGCGCGCATGCTGATCGCCGAGCAGGCGGGCGAAACCGGAGCGCTCGCTGGGGGTGGGGGCAGAAGAACTGCGTTCTCTCGCAGGCGCGGGCGCGGGCGCGATGGCAGCGACGGGTGCGGCTCGCATGCGGTACCGGAACGCACACGCCGAGCCAAGCCTCCGGGCTCTAGTCTGCGCCCTGATCGTCTGCCTTAGCTGCTGCCGCAGCTACACTTACAGGCTGAATATCCTTCAGGCGCGGGTCGCTGCGCTCGAGCAGGCAGAGCTGGAAGGTTTCGCGCGTACCGAGGCGGATGGTGCAGGCGCCGTTATCGAGGTCGACCTTGAGCAGATCGTGGAGCGGTTCGCCATTGCAGAAGGTGCCGTTGGTCGAGAGGTCCTGCAGGGAGGCGCTGGCGTCGTTGATGAGGATGCGCAGGTGGCGCCGGCTGACGGTGTTGAAGTCGTGGTCGCTGTCGCGCGCCGCAGGTGGGGTCTTGAGGTAGGCGGTGGTGCGCCGCAGACTGATGTCGCAGGAACGGCTGCGACCGATGACGAGGTCGACGCCCTGATCGAGGAGGAAGCATTCGCCTTCCACCAAGCCTGCGGTGCCGAGAAGCACAGGAACCTGATCCGCCATAGCTGCCCCGGAAGTGGGATGAACTATCTACACCTACGTCGACTGTACCCTATGAGGAGCGCAAATTCAATCATGCCGCCACTCCGCACCCCGGGACGCGCATGATCGCCCTGCTGCGCCTGATTTTCGAGCACGGTGGGGTCGCCGTTGCCGGCGTCCTGCTCGCCTCCCTGGTCGCCGTGACGGTGGTGGGCGAGCGGCTGTGGCGCCTGCTGCCGCTGCGCGCGGTCTTCGCCCGCCAGCAGGCGCGCTGCCACGAGGCGCTGCTGCGCACCGGTGCGCCGGCGGCGCTGGCGGTGCTCACCGACGACGACGCCATGAGCCGGGTGCTGCGCGCCGGGCTGCAGCAGCATGGGCGCGGGGTGGATCTGGTGCGCATCGCCGCCACCAATGCCGCCCAGCGCGAGGTCCCCGCCCTCGAGCGCGGGCTTGCCCTGGTGGCGATGGCAGCCCAGATCGCGCCCTGGCTCGGGCTGCTCGGCACCGTGCTCGGGCTGATGGAGGTCTTCCAGAGTTCGGCCGGCGCCACCACGGTGACCAACGCGCTGGTGGCCTCCGGCATCTACCAGGCCCTCGGCAGCACCGTCGCCGGCCTGGCCCTGGCGATCGTGGCCTATGTCGCCTACGGCCTGCTCACCGGGCTCTGCAACCAGCTGGTCGACCAGCTGGAGAACGCCGCCGCCGACTTGCCAGTGCTGCTGCGCACGCCATGAGCAGGCTGCGCCGCCGGCACCGCCGCGAGCGCGGCGCCCTCGACTTCACCTCGCTGGTCGACGTCGCGCTGGTGCTGGTGGTGTTCTTCCTGCTCAGCGCCCAGGCCGGCGGCCTGCGCAGCCTGCCGGTGGTACTGCCGCAGGCGGGCAGCGCCACCACCGAGAGGGTGGCGAGCCTCGAGTTGCTTATCGACCGCGGCGGGGCGCTCACCGCGCAGGGGCGCCGCCTCGAGCTCGCCGAGCTCGCCGGAGTGATTGGGCACGCGGGGCGTATCGTCATCGCCGCCGATGCCGAGGCGCGCCATGGCCGGGTGGTGGAGGTGGTCGATGCCCTGCGGCGGGCGGGGGCGCGCGAGATCTATTTCGCCACCGCCCCCGCGGTGCAGGACTGGTAATGGTAAGGGCGCGCCCGCCGGCAGCCCCGGGTGGCGGCGAGGACGGTTACGGTGTATGCTCGTCGCAGGCCCGACCAGACCGCACGTGCGGGTGGTCGCACCGTCCCGGACAGCAGCCGCCATGCGCATCGATCTGATCACCAGCTTCCCCGAGGCCTGCCAGGGCTACCTCGACGCGAGCATCGTCGGGCGCGCCCGCCGCCGTGGCCTGATCGAGATCAACTTGGTCGATCCCCGCGCCTGGGCCGGTGGGCGCCACCGCAAGGTCGATGACCGCCCCTTCGGAGGCGGTCCGGGCATGGTGCTGATGGCGCCGCCATTGGCTGGCTGCCTGGACTACCTCGCCACCCAGAGCGCCAAGCCGCGCCTGCTGATGACCTCGCCGCAGGGGCGCATCCTCGACCAGCCTTTGGTCGCCGAGCTCGATCGCGAAGCGCACCTGGTGGTGATCTGCGGGCATTACGAAGGCATCGATGAGCGCATCGACCAGCTCTACCGCCCCTTGGCCTTCTCGATCGGCGAGCTGGTGATTTCCGGCGGCGAGCTGGCGGCGCTGGTGCTCAGCGATGCCCTCGCCCGCCTGCGCCCCGGCGCGCTCGGCAACCAGGAGAGCGCGGTGGCGGACAGCTTCGCGGTCGGGCGCGAGCTCGACCACCCCTGCTACACCAGGCCGCGCGAGTTCGCCGACCTGGCGGTGCCCGAGGTGCTGATGTCCGGTGACCACCAGGCGATCGCCGCCTGGCGCTCCGAGCAGCGCCGCCAGCGCAGCGCGCGACCGCGCGCCTAGCTGCTCACCAGGGCCGCCGCGCCGCGCTGCGGCCCGCCCGCACCCGTTTCAGTCCACCGTCCACTCGCGTTTGACGTCGCACAGCTCCTTGAGCCTGGTGTTGAGCGTGTTGCGGGTGATGCCGAGGATCTGCGCCGCCTTGCTCTTGTTGTTGTTGCAGGCGTTGAGCACCGCCTCGAAGAGGTAGCGCTCCCACTTGTTGCGCACGGTATCGTAGAGGTCGGCACCGCCGCGCTCGAGGCAGGAATGGGTCTCGGCCTGCATGTAGGATTTCAGCCGGACCTCGAAGCTCACCACCCCCTGGGCCTTGTCGCTTTCCTGGTGCGGATCGTAGGCCATCACCGACATCGGCAGCAGGTCGGGGGTGATCTCCTTGCCCGGAACCATGACCACGATCTTCTCGATGCAGTTCTCCAGCTCGCGCACATTGCCCGGCCAGGGGTAGCGGGTGAGGATCTCAAGCACCTCGCGCGAGATCGAGTCGATGAACTTGACGTTGCGCTGGCAGTAGACGTTGAGGAAGTGCTCGACCAGGTGGGGAATGTCCTCGGTGCGCTGGCGCAGCGGCGGGATGTGCAGATAGACCACATTCAGGCGGTAGTAGAGGTCGGCGCGGAAGGTGCCCTTGCGCACCTCGTCCTCGAGCACGCGGTTGGTCGCCGCCACCACCCGCACGTCGAGCTTGCGCACGCGGTTGTCGCCCACGCGCTCGACCTCCATCTCCTGCAGCACGCGCAGCAGGCGCACCTGCATCGCCTGGCTGACCTCGCCGATCTCGTCGAGGAAGATGGAGCCGCCATTGGCGGCCTCGAAGCGGCCCTTGCGGTCGGCGGTGGCGCCGGTGAAGGCGCCCTTGACGTGGCCGAAGAGCTCGGATTCGAGCAGCGACTCCGAGAGCGCGCCGCAATTGATGGTGATGAAGGGGCCGTTGGCGCGGTTGGAATGCTCGTGGATGACGCGGGCGATGAGCTCCTTGCCGGTGCCGGTCTCCCCATGGATGAGCACGGTGGCGCTCGACGCCGCCACCCGGCGGGCATTGTCGAGCACCCGGCGGAAGCTGCCCGAGACGGCGATGATGTTGTGGTCTGAGAACTGCTGTTTGATCTCCTCGCGCAGCTGGAAGTTCTCATCGATCAACTCGGCCTTCTCGATGTTCATGAACTCGGCCATCGCGCACCACTGCAGGAAGAGATCCGCCAGCAGGGGGCCGACATCGGGCTTGGCGGCCTCGAGCAGGAGCACGCCGTGGATGCGCTTGGATTTGCCCAGGGGGTAGGCGACCATGACGCTGTCGGTCACCACCTGGTGGCGGTCGCGCGCGCTGACCATCAGCGTGCTGTCCGCCTCTACGCTCTGGCAGGCCTCGCCATGGGCGATGATCTCGCGCACCTCGCCATCATGGCGCAGGGTCATCAGGCGTCCGCTGCGCAAGAGGCCCGCCCCATGCGCCAGGCGCAGGGCCGCGAGCACCGATGGCCGCAGCTGGGGGTTGATGATGCGCGCCTCGGTCGCGGCATCGAGGAGGTCGAGGATGGGATTGGACATGGTCAGGGTGGTCCGCAGGGAAGAGGTCGCTGGGGCGACGGAGGGGCCGTCGCCGTATCAAAAATGGGCAAGTGCTCCGTCGCTGAGCGCCATGGTAAAAGTTTGAGCGCCCACGCAAGCCGCCACCGACCGGACGGGGCTGGAACCGGCTGGTCCCTGCCCGCCCGGCGCCGTGGTCTAGCCGCCCTGGGCGCTGCCCGGGCGTGGCGTGGCGGCGGAAGAGACCAGGTGCAGCTCTTTGAGCTGGCGCTCGGTAACCGGGGTCGGGCAGTCGAGCATGTCATCGCGCCCCCTCTGGTTCTTGGGGAAGGCGATGACGTCGCGGATCGATTCCGCCTGGGTGATGAGCATGATCAGGCGGTCGAGGCCGAAGGCCATGCCGCCGTGCGGCGGCGCGCCGAAGGACAGCGCGTGGAGCAGGAAGCCGAACTTGCGCAGCGCCTCCTCGCGGTCGATGCCGAGGGCGGCGAAGACCTTCTCCTGGGTCGCGCTGTCATGGATACGGATCGAGCCGCCGCCGATCTCGTTACCATTGAGCACCAGGTCGTAGCTCTTCGACAGCACCGCACCGGGGTCGCTGGTCAGGCTCTCAAGGTGCTCGGCGTAGGGGGCGGTGAAGGGGTGGTGGTTGGCGGCGAAGGAGCGGCTCTCCTCGTTCCATTCGAAGAGCGGCGCGCTGTGCACCCACAGGAACTGCCAATCGTCGCCGCGGGCGAGCTTGAGGTGCTTGGTACCGAGCTCGACGCGCAGCCAGCCGAGCACGGTGCACACCAGCTTGGTGCTGTCGGCGCCGAAGAAGAGCACGTCGCCGTCCTCGACCGAAAGCCGCTTGGCCAACTCGATGCGTGCGGCTTCGTTGATGTTCTTCGCCGCCGGCCCCTGCCAGCTCTCAATCTTGGCGGGGTCGCCCTGCACCTTGATCCAGGCCAGGCCCTTGGCCCCCAGCCCTTTGACCTCCTCGGTGAGGGCGTCGAGGGTGCGCCGCGAGAGGATCTCGCAGCTCTTCTTGGCGTTGAGTGCGCGCACCACGCCTTTGGCCTCGATGGCGCGCTGGAAGACCACGAAGCCGGAGCTCGGCGCCCAATCGCTGAGATCGACGATGGGCATGGCGAAGCGCAGATCGGGCTTGTCCGAGCCATAGCGAGCCATGGCCTCGGTCCAGGTCATACGCCGGAAGGGGGTGGGCAGCTCGGCGCCGAGCAGGGAGCGCCAGATCGCGCGCGCCATGCCCTCGCCAATGCCCATGATGTCGTCCATCTCGATGAAGGACATCTCGAGATCGATCTGGGTGAATTCCGGCTGGCGGTCGTTGCGCAGATCCTCGTCGCGGTAGCAGCGCGCGATCTGCAGGTAGCGATCGTAGCCGCCGACCATCAGCAGCTGCTTGAACAGCTGGGGCGATTCCGCCAGGGCGTAGAACGAGCCCGGGTGCATGCGCGAGGGCACCAGGAAGTTGCGCGCGCCGCCCGGGGTGTACTTGCACAGCGTCGGGGTCTCGACCTCGATGAAGCGATGGCCGTCGCAGAACTCGCGCACCTCCTTGAGCACGCGATGGCGGATCATCAGGTTGCGCTGCATCGCCGGACGGCGCAAGTCGAGGAAGCGGTACTTGAGGCGGATCTCCTCGCCGACCTTGCCGTGCTCGCCGAGCTCGAAGGGCGGGGTCTCGGCGCGGTTGAGCATGGTCAGCGACTTGGCGAAGACCTCGATCTCGCCGGTATTGAGCTTGGCGTTCTTGCGCTCGCCGCGGCTCTTGACCACGCCGACCACCTGGAGCACCCATTCCGCGCGCGCGCGCCCGGCCAGCTCGTGCGCCTCGGCACCGCAGATATCGCGGTCGAAGACCAGCTGGGTCAGGCCGTCACGGTCGCGCAGGTCGATGAAGACGATGCCGCCCTGATTGCGGTAGTTGAGGACCCAGCCGCACAGGGTGACGGACTGGTCGATGTCGGCGGCGCGGAGCTGGCCGCAGGTGTGGGTGCGCATCATGGGCGGGGCCTTTGCTTTACGGAGGAGGGACTCTAGGTCGGGTGGCGGGGTAGACAACCGCCGTTGCCAGGCGGCGGGTGCGAGCGGGACGAAGCGCTGCTGCCGGGACTGGCTTTCCCTCGCCGGACGGCTTATATGCGGTGGTGGTGCGGTGCGGCCCCGAGTGGGGCAGAGCGCCGCTTGCGCTGCCGAGGATGCCCCCCCCATGGACCGCGACCGTCGCCTCCTCCCCACTGCGTGTCCGGCCCGCCCGCGTGGCGGCTTTTGCGCGCGGCGCTGGGCCAGGGGGCGTTGCCCATGAGCCGGCACCCCCGCCCGCTCCCGCTTCTGTTCGCGCTCGCTCTCGCGCTTGCGCTCCTCGCCCTGCCCGTCCGGGCGCAGGCGGAATCGCTGGAAGAGACCTACAAGGCCAAGCTCAGCGCCATCGCCGGAGCCAAAGGCGACACCGACGCCGACGCCCACTTCCAGCTCGCGCAATGGTGCCACACCAACGGCCTCAACGGCCACATGCGCGAACAGCTCGAGCGCACCATCGCCATCGATCCCGGCAACGAGCAGGCCCACCGCCAGCTCGGCGAGGAGCGCGTCAACGGCAAGTGGTACCGCGGCGACGACGCCATGCTCGCCAAGGGCATGGTGCAATACCAAGGCAAATGGGTGACCAAGGAGTTCGCCGACAACTCCGAGAAGGGCATGGTGCAGTACCAGGGCAAATGGGTGACCATGGAGGAGATGTACACTGCCAAGGGCTTCGTGAAGTACCACGGCACCTGGATCAGCCCGCTGCGCATGAAGACCATCGAGAAGCGGCAGGAGGAAGCGCGCGCGCGCAGCAAGTTCGCCAGCGATTGGAAGAACGCCTGGGTCTACCAGACCAAGGGGGGCAGCTTCGAGATCCACAGCAACCTCTCGGCCCAGCTGGTGGAGGAGATCGGCATCGCCATGGAGCAGTGCTATGCCGAGCTGGCGCGGGTGTTCAGCGCCAAGGCCGCGATCAAGCAGGTGGTCATCGAGGTCTACGCCAACCAGGAGCAGTTCCGCGAGTATTCGGCGGCGGGGGGATTCCCGGTGGGGGAGAACGTGCTCGGCTACTTCTACTACGGCAAGGGCAGCGGCATCCGCTGCTTCTATGCCGGCAGCCTCGACCGCACCCTCAGCACGCTGTTCCACGAATGCACTCATCTTGTCATCCACCAGGCCTGCGGTGAACGCGTCGAGGTGCCGACCTGGGCCAACGAGGGGCTGGCGGTGTTCTTCGAGAGCGCCGACCGCGACGAGAAGGGCATGCACCTCCAGACCGTGCCGTGGGACCGCCTGTGGCAGCTGCGCGAGATCATCAAGCGCGGCGAGGTCTCGCTCGACAGCTTGTGTTCACTGCATGGCGCGGGTCAGTATACCGCCATCTACTACCCCCAGGGCTGGTCGCTGATCTACTACCTGCTCTATGCCCAGAACGGCAAGCTCCGGCCCGCCTTCGAGGATTTCTACGACCAGCTCACGCACGGCAAGTTCGATGGCGACGGGCTGGCGCTGTTCAAGCGCTCCTTCGGCGTCGACCCCGATGATCTCAAGCGCAAATGGCTGGACTTCTTCGCCAAGCTCGAGCCGACCACCACCGCCGAACTGGTCGCGGCCTGCCGGGCCGAGTACAGCGAATGGCTGGATTTCGATGCCGCGCGCGACTATGGCGACAAGGCGCTCAAATCGGTCAAGAGCGGCAAGGATGACAAGGTGCTGCTGGTCAATGCGCGGCTGTGGCTCACCATGGCGCAGTGGCAGGGCGCGGGCCGGGACGGCGATGAGAGCTACGCCAAGGCGGTCGGCTTCTTCGAGCAGCTCTATCCCCCGCCCCCGCCGGGCAAAGATGGCAAGAGCGCACCGCCGCGCCCCTCCAAGTTCACCACCCGCTACGGCCTCGACCGCCTGGCCTACGCCAAAGCCTGCATCGGGGCCAAGCGCTACGAGCAGGCGCAGGACATCATCGACGACCTGCTCTCGCGCAAGGAGTACGAGTTCGACGGCGACGCCTACAGCTGCCTGGCCCTGCTGGCGGTGGCCGCCGACGATCCCGCCTTCCACAGCATCGAGGTCGCCAAGCTCAATGCGCAGATCGCCGACGATCTCAGTGCCGACCAGGACAACAAGTACGTGCACGCGCTGATCGAGGTCGCCGATGGCCACCTCGACAAGGCCGCGACCTACCTCAGCGAGGCGGCGTCGCGCGATGAATTCGGCTTCGGCGGCCAGTTCTACCGCCGCGAGCTCGCCCGCCTGATCGCCGGCGAACGCCGGCGGCAGGCGGCCAAGGCCGCGCCCTCCCCGGCGCCCCCCGGCAAATGAGGGCGATTGCGGCAAACCCGTCGCCGCCCGCCGCGTACCTTCCTCAATTATGATGCGCATCCTCCCGCTCCTGCTCCTGACCCTGCTGGCGCCGTGCGCCGGCCTGACCGCCGGAGTGCAGGCGGGCGAAGCGCTCGCCCAGCTGCACAAGAACGGGGTGACCGTGGTCATCACCGTCGAGCAGGCCGCCCGTGGCCAGGCGGTGCTGGTTGCGACCTTCACCCCGGATGCCCAGAAGGATGCCCAGAAGGATGCCCAGAAAGATCCGCTCCACCTCTACGGCATCGACCTGGTGGGCGAGATCGGCGTCGCCACCCGCATCGAGCTCAAGCCCGGCGAGGCGGTGCGCGCCGCCGGGCCGCTCACCGCCGACCAGACCACCCACCCGCTGCCGGGGGACACCCCGGTGCCGGTCTATCCGCCCGGCGCGGTCACCCTGCGCCTGCCGCTCGCCCTCGCGAGCTCAAGTGATGGCGCCAGCCAGCCGGCGACGGTGCTGGTGTCGTATATGGCCTGTACCGAGAAGTTCTGCCTCATCCCGGTGCTGAAGGCGGCGCTCACCGTCAGTCTGCCGACGGTGGCCGGCACTTCCGCTCCGGCGCCAGCGCCTGGCGCCGGGCTGACGTCCGGGCAGCTGCGCGCGCTGGTGCACGACGAGCTCGAAGGCGAGCGCGCCGCGCTGGTCAAGGAGGTCGCTGCCGCGGTCGCGCACGCCACCGAGCAGGCCGCCGCCGGGCGCGGTGGCATCCGCTGGAATCGCCCCGAGAACGTGGCCCAGGTCGAGAGCCTCATCAGTCAGGCGCACCAGGCGCACCAGGCCGCTCTGCTCGACTTCACCGGCCCCTCCTGCCTCAACTGCCAGACCATGGAGAAGACGGTGTTCCGCCTGCCGGCGGTGGTGGCGGCGTGGAACCGCGCGGTGGCGATCTCGGTCAACACCGATCCGCCCTTCGCGGCGCTCGCCGATTGGCAGCAGGCGCGCTTCCAGACGCAGAACCGTCCGCTCTACGTGCGCCTGGACGCCGGCGGCACCAGCGCGCGGTGGAACCAGGTGTTCGATCCCGGTGACCGCGCCACCCTCGAGCGCTTCCTCGCCTTCCTCGGCGGCGGTAGCGGCTCGGACCAGGGCACCGGGCGTAGTGCGGGGGAGTTCGTGTGGCTGGCCCTGCTCGGCGGGCTGTTCACCCTGCTTATGCCCTGCACCTACCCGATGATCCCCTTCACCGTCAACTACTTCGCCAAGCAGGCTGCCGGCGGCAACCGTCTGGTCCCGCTCGCGGCGTTCTACGCCGCCGGCATCATCCTGTGCTTCGTCGGGCTAGGCGTGCTGATCACCGGGGTGATCGGCGCCAACCTCTCCACCGTCAGCGGCCACCCGGTCACCAACCTGGTGATCGCCCTGCTCTTCGCGGTGCTCGGGCTGAGCCTGCTCGGCGCCTTCCTGCTGCGCCTGCCGAGCGGGCTGGAGGACCGCCTGGGCGGCGGTCGGGGCGGCTATGTCGGCGCCCTGGTGATGGGCCTGACCTTCGCCATCACCGCCTTCAGTTGCACTGCGCCCTTCGCCGGTTCGGTGCTCGCCGCCGCGGTCGCCGCCGGCAACGCCAACGGCTGGCTGCGCGCGGTGGTGGGCATGGCGATCTACAGCAGCGCCATCGCCCTGCCCTTCTTCTTCCTCGCCATCAGTCCGACCGCGCTCAGCCGCCTGCCCAAGGCCGGCGCCTGGATGAACGAATTCAAGGTTGTCGGCGGCCTGCTTGAGCTCGCCGCCGCGCTGAAATTCCTCGCTATCTCGGACAACGCCTGGGGCTGGGGGGTGGTCGGCCGCACCTTCACCATCAGCGTGTGGGCGGCGATCTGCCTGCTGCTGTCGCTCTACATCCTCGGCCTGGTGCGCCTGCGCGGCGATGAGCGCGTCAGTGAGGCCAGCCTCGGACGTCTCTTCCTCGCACTGCCCTTCCTCGCCATCGGCCTGTGGTTCGCCGCCGGATTGTGCGGCGCCCACCTCGGCATGATCGAAGGCTTCTTCCCCGGCGACAGTGCGCCGCCCGGCTGGTAGCGGTGGCTGCGTTCGCCGTCCTGCCCTCTGCTGCGTCGCGGGTGCGCCTGCCTGCCGGGCCGCGCCTGCGCGGGGTGCTGTGCTACGATCGCGATTGCCGGTGGTGCCGGCGCTTCATCCGCCTCGGCCGCGCCACCCTCGCCCGCCACGGCTTCGCGGTCGCCGCCCTGCAGTCGCCGTGGGTGCAGCGGCGGCTCGGTCTGGAGGGGGTGCCGGATGAGATGAAGCTGCTGCTGCCGAACGGGCAGCTGGTGGGCGGCGCGCGTGCACTGGTGCTGATCGCTTCCGTGGTACCCTGGGGCCGGTCGCTCGCGCGTGGCGCCCGCCTGGCCCCGGTGATGGCCGCGCTCGACGCCTCCTACCGCTTCATCGCCGCCCACCGCGGCTGCCAGGCCAGCGCCTGCGCCCTCCATGCCCGCTGAGCCGCGCTGGCGCGCGGCGGCGGCGTTCAGGCCGCCTGCTTGGAGGCCCCGCGCACGGGGGTGAGCTGGGCGAGCACGGAGCGGTTGACCCACATGTAATCGATGATCGAAGCGACGCTGACCACCGCGCAGAACCAGGTCATCCAGTAGGCGTAGGTGAGGTGCCACGGACTGCGCGTCCACCAGCAGGCCGGCCACACCATCAGGGTGATCAGGGTGACGCCCTGGATCCAGGCCTTGAACTTGCCCGAAGTGCGGGCGGCGAGGGCCAGGCCGCGCACCGCGCTCATCGCGCGTAGCGCGCCGGCAACGATCTCGCGCAGCACCATCAGCAGCACCGGCAGCCAGGGCACCAGGCCAGCCCCGAGCATGGACACGCGCGCGCCGTGCTCGTCGGTGGCGCTGACCAGGAAGACCAGCTGGCGGACGTCGTCCGCCGGGATGGCGCCCTCCGCCGCGGGCATGCCCGCGGCGGCGACCAGGTAGCCGACGCCGCCGGCGGGGAGCAGATAGGCCATGAATACCGTCAGGCGGTAGAACACGTCGCAGAAGGGGTCGGCGAGCTTGCCGAAATCGGACACTTCGCCGCGCGCGCGCGCGATACGCCCGTCGACCAGGTCGGAGTACTCGGCGATGGCGCACAGCCAGCCGGCGACCCAGAAGCACCAGCCGTGCTCGATTGGCAGCAGCAGATAGCTGCAGGCCACCGCCGGGGCGAGCACCAGGCGCGCGAGGGTGATGCGGTCGGCCAGGGTCAGGGCCATGCGCGGTAGCCCTAAGCGTTCGCGCGAGCGAGCAGCCCGTGACGGGTGAGGGTGGCGATGAGGATCGCGCGCTTGGCCGGGGTCATGGCGACCAGCGGCAGGCGGTATTCCTCGCGGCACATGCCCAGGGCGTGCACCGCCGCCTTGGCCGGGATCGGATTGGTCTCGCTGAAGGCGACCTTGACCAGCTCGTAGACGATGTGGTTGAGACGGCGTGCCTCGACCAGGTCGGCGCGCGCGCAGGCGTCGCACAGCTGGCGCATCAGGCGGGGCGCGAAATTGGCCACCACGCTGATCACCCCGGAGGCGCCGAGCGCCATGTAGGGCAGGGTCATGGCATCGTCGCCGGAGAGCACGCGCACCCCGCGTCCGAGCAGCTCGGTGATCTGCTCGGGGCTGCCGCTCGCCTCCTTGATCGAGTCGATGCCGCCCAGGCCCCAGACCCGCTCGGTGGTCTCGGGCAGCATGTTGACGCCGGTGCGCCCGGGCACGTTGTAGAGCACCATCGGCAGGCTGGTCGCTTCGCGCACCGCCTTGAAATGCTGGAACAGGCCCTCGGGCGTCGGTTTGTTGTAGTAGGGGGTGATGGTCAGGATGCCGTCGGCCTTGGCGCGCTCGGCGGCCTGGGCCAAGCTCACCGCCTCGCGCGTGCTGTTGGAGCCGGCGCCGGCGATCACTGGCACCCGCCCGGCCACCGCCTGCACCACTTCGCTGATGACCTGATGCTGCTCCTCGTGGCTGAAGGTAGAGCTCTCGCCGGTGGTGCCGCACGGGACGATGGCCTGGGTGCCCTCATTGATGTGCCAGTCGCACAGCCGCTTGAGTGCCGGAAAGTCGACGCGCTCACCGGCGAACGGTGTGATGATGGCGACGATCGCACCGCTGAATGGCTGCCTGGCCATGGACGCCTCCGGAGCTGCGCACCCTCGGGCGTTTGCTGGGCTGTTCCAGCGAAAAGGCGCGCTGACTGACGGGCCTCCTGCGCCTGCGCGCGCGCTCAGCCGGGACCAGAGCTCAGCAGGCGGCACATGTCGGCGACGGCGCGTTCCATGCCGACCAAAAGCGCGCGGCTGATGATGCTGTGGCCGATGTTGAGCTCGCGCAGGAGGGGCAGATGCAGCAGGTTGCGCACGTTGGCGTAAGTGATGCCGTGACCAGCGTGCAGGCGCAGTCCGATATTGGCGGCGGCGTCAGCGGCCTCCTCCAGGCGACTGAGCTGATGTACCAAGCCGTCATCGTGCTCGTCGCCGCGGCACTGCGCCCAGGCATTGGCCCAGGATCCGGTGTGCAGCTCGACCGCGTCCGCCCCGACCGCCTTGGCCAGCTGGACGGTGGCGGGATCGGGCTCGATGAACAGGCTGACCATGACCCCGCTGTCGCGCAGCTTGCCGATGGTGCTGCCCAGGCGGCGATCGTCGCGCGCGACCTGCAGGCCGCCCTCGGTGGTCAGCTCCTGGCGGTGCTCCGGCACCAGGCAGACCTGGTCGGGCATCACCGCGAGGGCGATGTCGAGGATCTCCTCGCCCACCGCCATCTCGAGATTGAGCACGCCCTGCACGGTCTCGCGCAGCAGGCGCACATCGCGGTCCTGGATGTGGCGGCGGTCCTGCCGCAGGTGGACGGTGATGCCGTGCGCGCCACCGAGCTCGGCGAAGTTGGCGGCCATCACCGGATCCGGTTCGACCGATTTGCGCGCCTGGCGCACCGTGGCCACGTGGTCGATGTTGACGCCGAGGTGGATCATGGTGCCGCCATCAAAGCAGCGCCGTGTGCGCGGACAAGCCCCGTCCGCACTTGCCCGGCGCGGCGTCCGGCGTTGGCGTCGGCGGCCCACCGCCTATAACCCCCAGCGCCATGGGCCACGAACCGCCGCCGAGCCATGCCGAGATGCGCCGCACCATCGCCGCCGAGCTCAGCGAGCTGGCGGCGAACGGGCAGCTGCGCCAGCGCCCGGTGATCGACGGCCCCAATGGCCGGGTGGTGGTGCTGCAGGGCGAGGGCGGGCGGCGCAAGCTGCACAAC
>JAYVMM010000119.1:0-3891 GCA_043758975.1 Planctomycetota bacterium
CGGGCCAGAGACCGGCAGGCGGTCGGCTGTTGCGATGACACTTGGATGACAAACAGGCCCTACTTGCGGGTGCAAACGCTTGGGGAGCCTTAGGGTATACTCAACACAGCGGATCCGACCGCGCCTCCAACCCCTGTGCGTCCTTCACCGCCGCCCGCCCCCGCAGCCGTTCGCCGATGATCGCACCCTCAGCTATCCCCGCTTCCACCGCCCGGCTTTGCCGCGTGCTCGCCTGCACAGCGCTGTTGGCGGTGCTCGGCGGCGGCGCACCGGCGGCAGCCCTCGACGTCACCCTGCAGGCGCCGCTCACCACCCTGGTGGTCGCGCCGGGACCGCTCGCCGGCGGCGAGGTGGCGATTTGCGCGACGGTCGAGGTGCCGGTGGGCGCACCCGCCGACCTCGGCGTGGGCGCCTACCTCAGCGACCGCCACGGGCGCTGGTTCCAGGAGTGCAGCCTCGGCACGCTCGCGCCCGGGGTGCATGCGGTGGAGTACGTCATCACCAACTCCTCGGCGCTGGTGGACGAGCCGGAGCGGGCGAGCTGGAGCCCGGTCGTGGCAGCCCTCTCTGCCCATGCCGGGCTGTTCTTCTGGTCGGCCTCGAGCAGCCGGACGATGCTCCATATCGAGAATCTGCGGGTCGTCCCCCTCCACGCCCCCGCTAGTGGAACCGCCGCGAGCGTGACCGCCCCGGTCACCGCGCCGCCGGTGGGGACGCTGCGCGAATTGCATCTCGACAGCTATGATGCCGCATCCCTGGTGAGCCGCGCCACCACCGGCGAGCGCTGGACGCTGTCGCTGCTTCCCGATCCGCTGCCAGCCAACCCGTACGATCCGGAGCACTTCGCCCTCGATGCGGTATTCCTCTCCGCTGATGGCAAGGAGCAGCGCATCCCGGGCTTCTTCGACCAGCCGATGCAGCTGACCGACCGCGGCGATCGCGAGAACGCGTGTGCCGCCGGGCCCGGTCTCTTCGTCGTGCGCTACCGTCCGCGCGAACCAGGGCGCTACCAGGTCCGTCTCGAGGCGCGCTGGCATGGCGCGCATGGCGCGGTGCTCGGCTTCGCCCTGCCCGACCTCGAGGTCGCGGGGCCGCACTGGGACGGCTACGCGCAGGTGGACGCCGGCGATCCGCGCTTCTTCTCCGTCGATGGCAAGTTCTACTGGCCGGTCGGCCTCAACTTCAATTCGACCTACGATCTGCGCAGCCGCGAGCGGCTCGGCACCTCGCTCACGCCGGATCGCGGCAGCCTGGCCTATATTCCGCGCCTGCAGCGCTTCGCCGCGGGCGGCGGCAACGCGGTCGAGATCTGGATGTCGAGCTGGAACCTGGCGCTCGAATGGCGGCGCGACTGGCCGGGCTTCGCCGGGATGGGGCGCTACAATGACGGCAACGCGCAGCGCCTCGACGCCATCCTCGACGCCGCCTGGGCGGTCGGGGTGCGCGTCAACCTGGTCATCAACAACCACGGCCAGGCGTCGCCCAACTCGGATCGCGAGTGGAAGGACAATCCGCTCAACAGCGCCAATGGCGGGCCGCTCGACGATCCCTTGCAGATCTTCACCAGCCAGAAGGCCTTCGACGACCAGGAGGCCCTGCGCCGCTACATCATCGCACGCTATGCCGACCATCCGGCGGTGTTCGGCTGGAAGCTGTGGTCGGAGATCAACCTCACCGCTGCCGGGGTGATGGGCCGTCGCCGCGGCGCGGATGCCGGCGGTGGCCAGGTCAGCGACGAGGAGCGCCACCTCGCGCTGGTGCACTGGCATGAGCAGGCGGCGGATCGCTGGCATGAGCTTGATTCCTACGGCCATGGGGTGACCACCCACTGGTCGGGCGACTACCGCCAGCCCGAATTCGACATCGTCGGCCTGCCCGGGCTCGACTACGTCTGCATCGACGCCTACCTCGGGCGCGGGCGCGGTGGAGCGGGCGAGGGCCTCGCCGACCTGCTCTACAACACCCTGCTCGATCCGGTGGACGGCCTGGGCGGCTTCAACAAGCCCCTGCTGGTCACCGAATACGGCGGCTCGCCCCAGGGCGCGACCCCGGAGGCGCTCGCGGCCGAGCTCGAGCTCGCGGACTGGGCGGCATTGATGGCCGGCCATGCCGGCGGGCCGATGCTGTGGTGGTTCGAGTGGGTCGACCAGGGCGAGCGCTGGAACTCCTTCGCCGCCATCTCCAACTTCATCAAGGATGAGGATCTGCGCGGCAACGAGGCGCACGCCGTCGCCTTCCATGCCACCAGCGCCGCCGGCACCCTGTGGGCGCGCGCGTGGGCCAAGCCGGGGCACCTGCTCGGCTACCTCGCCGATGTCGGTTGGGTGGAGAACGGTCTGGGCAAGCAGGCGCATGACCATGCCGAGGTGCTGATCGGCACCGAAGTGCCGAGTGGTGCGTGCCAGGTGCAGTGGTGGGATGCCAGCCATGGGACGCTGCTGTCGAGCCAGCGCATCAATCATCCCGGTGGTCGCTTGGCGCTGACGCCGCCGTCCTTCGTCCATCATATCGCCTTCAAGCTCATCCGCCTCGCTGATGGGGCGTCGCTGTAGGCCATGGCGATCTGCACCAGCACCAGCAGGACGACGGCGACAACCCTTGCTCTACATCCTAAGATTATATGATGTTTGATGTTACGTACGTACTGTGCGACTGCCCCGCTGCCCGCTACCTGGCCCGCGAAGCTGCTCTGCCGCGCTCCCTGCGTCAGCGAAGGACAGCGGCGACGTCTGTAGGGGAGCCGGCTTCCGCTGCCTTCAGCCCCGCCCGTCTGCGCCTTCGCCGCGAGTGACCACCGCCCTGGAGCCGAACATGCGCCTGCCTACCGCCCTGCTCGCCGCCGCCTGCCTGATACCCGCCGGTTGCGCACCACCGGCCAACGTGAGCACCGTCAACAGCGCGGATACCCTGTCCTTCCCGGTGGGGCCGAGTTACTCGCCGACCCCGCCGATCGTCAACACCACCGAGACCATCGTCTTCACGGTGCAGAACAACTCGACCAACTCCACTTCGGTCACCAACATTCCCTATGTGATTGTGCGCGACAAGGTCGCCTCCCCCCCATTCAGCTCGGCGACCATCCCCTCCATCGGCCCCAACGCGACCCAGACTATCAATTTCACCGTCACCGAATCCGACGGCATGCCCCATACCTATGAGATGATCCTTGACCCCAACAACACCACCGGGGCGGTCAACACCTCGTCGAACACCCAGTCGGTCACCATCGACTGGCTGCCCGCAGCTAGCGGCTGATAGGATCGCATACATGCGCCACGCCAGCTCATCCGCCACCTCCGACACCCTCCCTGCGCCGCTCGCCCCATTGTCCGCCCGTGCCCTGCGGATGGGTGGAGCGCTGACCCTCTGCGTCGGGCTGATCATGGCCGGCTGCCACGGGCGCGACGAGCCCGAGTTCGACGGCGATGACGGCGGCATCCCGGTCACCATCAACGTCTCCTACCACCAGGGGGTGTTCCCGGCGCTCGAGCCCCAGGGCCACTTCGCCCCGGTCATCCACCATGTGGCGCGCACCATCCGCGAGCGGGTCTACCTCGGCGACGGCTTCTACGAGGTCCGCTACCGCACGGTCTACGAGGATCAGCAGCCGCCGATCAGGGCCATCCTCCTCGCTGGCGATCACGGCGGCGATGAATCGCTGTGGTACTGGCCGCTGCGCGGCGGCCTGCAAACCACGCCGGTGATGATCAAGCCGGGCCATAAGATCACCCTGACCCTGCGTGGCGAGCGCGGCGAGAGCGGCGAGATGGTGCTCGGCAGCTTCACCCCATCCTCTGCCCCCGGCCAACGCATCGACATTGTGCTCGATCGCACCGGCGCGCACATCGCCGCCGGCAGCGGGCCCGGCACCCCCCCCGCCCCCCCCCCCCC
>JAYVMM010000120.1:0-2489 GCA_043758975.1 Planctomycetota bacterium
GGCCGGGGTGGCCGACCCGCTGCTCGTGCGCCTGGCGGGCAGGCCTGCCGGCTAGGCGCTGCGCGCGCCGACCCGCGGCGCGCTGGCGGTGCGACGGCAGAGCGACTGCTGCGTCGGCGACCACAGCATGGACTTCCCTTCGCCCGCCAGCGCGGTGTAGTGCCTCCTCCTCCGGGGGACCCTCGTATGGACACCGCTCGCACCCTGGGTCTCGATGCGCAGGGCCGCAACCTGTGCGGCCACCGCGATCAGCTGACCAGCTACATCCGCCTCAAGCTCGCCGCCCTCGGGGTGGCGGTGCCGGCGCGCCAGGCGGTCAACGACCTGCTGGCAATGGCGGACGACCTCATCGCCAACCACCGGGAGCAGGATCGCCTGCTCAGCGGCCATCTCTGCCCGGTCGACGCGCGCATCCAGACCTTCCTCGATGGCTACCTGGCGGGCGAGCGGCTGTGCGGTGCGCTCACCCTGCCCACCCGCACCCTGGCGCTCGACCGCCACGGCCTGGCGCGCGAGCTCTCGCTGCCGGACGGCGCCGAGGTGCTGGAATCGCCCATCCTGTCCTCCTACCGCATCAGCCAGGGCGTGCTGCACAACCCGCAGAACGACCGCCGCACCACCCAGGGGGTGTTCCACATCGCCGAAGGCGGCCTGCCGGTGCCCGACGACAAGCTGGCGGTGCCGAAGGTGGTGTTCGGCAATCTGCTGGTGCACGCGTTGCGCCCGCCGCCGGAGTTCCTGCGCCTGCCCTTCACCGCCGGCTGGCAGCATCCGGTTGGGCTGTTCGCCTCGCTGCTGCTGCGCCCGGTGGTGTGCCCGGAGGTGCCCGGGCTGCTGCCCGAGAAGAGCATGGAGATCCGCTTCCTTGCCCCCGGGGCGCTGGTGGCCAACCTCGACTTCGTCGAGTCGGTGTTCGGCAACGCCGGCGACCCGACGCTGCCCGAGAACGACGCCGGGCTCGACTGCGAGCACTGGACCGGAACGAGTGGCCTGGTGGTGCTGGCGCCGCATCTCGTGCAGCTGACCAAGAAGGAGCTCGGCCTGCCGCCCTTCGACGAGGCGAGCCCGCGTCAGCGCCGCGACGGCATGTGCTGGCGCGACCCGGCAGAGCGCTACAATGGCGGTTCCGCCTTCAAGGTCACCGCGCGCACCGCTGCCGGAGTGATGGTGACGGTGCTCGCCGACAACTACTTCGGCTACTGCAAGAAGGAGGTCAAGACCCAGATCAGCTTCTCCGCCAACCGCTTCGGCCTCGCTGAGGAGGAGCACGCCGGCGGCGCCATCGCCTACGCCAGCTACGTCCTCGGCGACGAGTTCCATGGCGACAACGCGGTGGTGCAGGCGCGCGGCCACAACTTCGCCGAGGTGCGCGAGCGCTTCGCCGGGTTCTTCGACCTCCAGATCGAGGGTTACGCCATCGACCGCCGCTATCCCGACGTGCTCTACGTGCCGGAGGATGTGCGCATCGATCTGCGGGCCAAGACCGTGAGCTGGCGGCACCAGGGCGCCGAGCGCAGCCTGGTGCTGCGCCCGGGCACCACCTATGTGCACCCGGCCGGCTACAAGGTCCACCTCGAGAAGCATCCCGGCGCGCCGACCTGGCGCCTAGTCGGCACCGTCGCCGAGGGCACCTATTGCCACAAGCCATGCACGGTCTCGGGCGGTGGCAAATCCGAGATCTCCAAGTCGCTGACCGACGCCGTGCTCTACGGGCCGATCTTCATCAACGATGTCGAACAGGACCTCGACGCGGTCGAGCGCATCTTCCGCCGCGACTACGGCGACCGCATGCTGCCGCACCTCGCGCACGACTACTCGCAGCGCGAGAGTCGCCCGCTGCTCAGCCCGCACCGTTCGCTCGGCTCGGTGATCAAGCTGCTGACGCCGTCGCCGGGGGAGTTCACCGAAGCCTACAACAGCTGGCTGGCCACCATTCCCAGCCACATCCGCGCCCTGGTGTTCATCATCAAGCGCTTCCACAAGCAGGGCTGGGGCGACGACTGGCGCCGCCACTTCAGCGTCGACATCGTCAACGGCGCGCCCGGCCACGAGCTCAAGCACGGCGAGCGCAAGCTGGTCGGCAGCTACCTGCGCGTCGGCCTGAGCGGCGACGGCTCGTGGCGCACCTTCAAGCTCAGGCAGGACTTCCTCGCCGCGCTCAAGGTGCAGCAGGAGGACGACATCAGCGCCTCGGTGGTGGTGCCGAGCGCCGCGCTCCCCGGGCTCAACCCCGATTACCCGCAGCTCAGCGTCAAGCTCGCGCGCAACTGTGAGTACCGCCTGTTCCAGCGCCCCGACGAGGCCATCCACCGCGGCTATGACAAGCAGGCTGAGGCCGACATCGCCGCGCCCGGGCTGTTCTGCACCAACTACCAGCCGCTCACCGCCGGGGATGCGCGCGCGCTGGTCGATGATGCCATGGGCTTCGAGCTGTTCAGCGTGCCGATGCGCCAGCGCCTGGAGGCTGCCGCCGCCCACGCCGACGGCTT
>JAYVMM010000121.1:0-4747 GCA_043758975.1 Planctomycetota bacterium
GGGCAATCCGAACCCGACGGCATGCCGACCGCGCGCGTGCTCGAACTGCTTGAGCACCCCCCGGAACCCGGCACCGACCCCTCGAACTATAATAACGCGCGCCTCACCCTGCATTTCCGCTTCTTCCTGCCGGCCTCGCTGCTCGCCTTCTCGCTGCTCGCCATCGGCATCGGCTTGACCTACGGCACGGCGCAGAACCTGCCGGGGGTGGTGATCATGGTGGTGGTGGTGGCGATGACCATCGTGCCCGCGTTCGGCTACGTAAAGACCAACGTCAGCCATCCTCAGATCAATCCCGGCTGGCTGCTGTGGCCTCCCGCCGGGGCGGTGGCAGCGATCGGACTGTGGCTGCTGTGGCGCCCGGACCGCGCGCGCGAGGCCATCGCCAGCGCGTTCTCGTTGGCGACGCGCTGGATGGTGCGCCGCACATGAAGACCCTCGATCGCTATATCGCCACAACCGCCTTCACGCGTTGGGCGATGGTGCTGTTCATCGGCGTCTTCCTCGTCCTGCTCGGCGACTTCATCGGCAACATGGGCATCTACCTGCGCGCGATCCAGCGTCACCACCTCGACCTCCTGGCCGAATACTTCCTCTTCCGCTTTCCCGAGTTCATGGCCAATTGGCTGCCCCTGAGTGCCGCAGCCGCCGCCCTGCTCACCGCCGCGCCGATGCTCAAGCAGGGCACCCTGATCGCGCTGCTCGCCGCCGGGGTGGCGCCGTGGCGGGTGTTCGCCAGCCTGCTCCTGCTCGCGCTCGCCATCGGCGGTTTCGGCCTGGTGCTCAAGGACCAGGTCATCCCGCGCCTCACCCCCGAAGCCGCCCTGGCGCGTACGCGCATGGAGGAGAAGCTCGGGCGCGACGAGGAGCCCCCGCGCGCGGTCGGCTGGCACGAGGGCGAGCACTTCTGGTGCGCGCAGTGGGCGCTGCCCGATCAGGTGAAATACAGCAACATCGCGGTGTTCGGCGCCGATGGCGCGCAGCACGCCAGCGCGATGGTGATCGCCGATACGCTGTCCTACAAGGACGGCCATTGGCTGCTGAGCAACGCCGCGCTGGTCGGCAACGAAACCAAGCCGTACAGCGTGCTGCCGTCCTGCCGGGTCGAGGAGGTCGGGCTGAGCCTCTCCGGCGACCCCGAACAGCTCGCCGCCCGCCTCAAGCTCGACTCCCACAAGACCAGCGACGAGCTGCTCCAGGCCAATGCCTCCTTCGCCTGGGGCATGATCGCCATGCGCATCGCCTTCGGCCTCCTGCCGCTGCTCTGCCTGCTCGCCGCCCTGCCCGGCTTCATCCACCTCGAGGGGCGCACCGGCGTCGGCACCATGGTCGGCAAGGCGCTGCTGATGACGGTCATCCCCCTGGGGGTGTTCTGGCTGCTCTCGCGCCTGCTGGTGGCCAACGGCACCAACGCCCTGCCGAGCTGCGTGGTCGGCATCGGCGCCCTGCTGGTGGTCGGCCTGTGGCGCTGGTTCCGCATGCGCATGTGAGCGCCGCCGGGCCGGTGGCGGTCGACTTTTCCCTAACGTTGCTAGGCTGCCGGCCCATGACTACTTCCACTTCCGCGCTTTCCGCGCTGGGCGACGCCATCCGCAACCGGCGCACGGTCAAGGCCTTCACCGGCGCGGCGCTGCCGCGCGCTAGCCTCGAGCAGCTGCTCGAGCTGACGCGCTGGGCGCCCACCCACCGCCTGAGCGAGCCCTGGCGCTTCTACGCCCTCGACCAGGCGGCCATCCGCGCGCTCGCTACCCACCTCCGTGCGACCCCGGAGATCGCCACCGTCCCCGACCCCGCCAAGGGCGCGGCCAAGCTCGCCAAGCTGCTCGAACGCCTGCCCGGCGCCGCCTGGCTGGTCGAGGTCACCTGGGTGCGCCATGCCGACCCCGCCATCGACCTCGAGGACCATGCCGCCGCCGCCGCCGCGGTGCAGAATCTGCTGCTCGCCGCCACCGCCGCCGGGCTGGGCAGCTACTGGTCCACCACCGCGGCGCTGGTCCACCCCCTGACCCTGCGCTGGTGCGGTGCCGATCCCGTGCGCGAGGGCGCCCTGGGCGCGATCTGGCTCGGCACCGCCAGCGAGGTGCCGCCAGCGCCGCCCCGCCGCCCCC
The DNA here is from genome assembly GCA_043758975.1 of Planctomycetota bacterium. GTDB lineage: Bacteria > Planctomycetota > UBA11346 > UBA11346 > UBA11346 > BOG-1363. The sequence goes on from JAYVMM010000121.1 coordinate 2,109, forward strand.
TGACTGAGCGCCTGCGCTACGTCGGCGCCGGAGAACGGTCATGAGCACCTTGCTGATCGCCGGAACGCTTGCGCTCGACGACCTGCCCCAGGGCCAGGGCCTGATCGGCGGGGTGGGCGGCTACGCCGCCATCGCCGCCGCCCCGCTCGCGCGCACCCAGCTGTGGGCGCGTGGCGGTTCATCCTACACCGCCCAGCTGCGCGGCATCCTCGAGCGCCGCGGCATCGACCTCAGCGGCAGCAGCTGGCAGGGCGACACCCCGCGCGGCACGCCGCAGGGCTTCCTCGCCAACGGACCCGTGCTCTCCGATGTCGAACCGACCTCGGCCGAAGACCTCGGCGGGGTGCTGCTGATCGGGCTGCCGCCGGATGAGTGGCGCATCGCCCAGGACGCGGTCAAGCGCCTGCCGGGCGGCGACACCCGCCTGCTGGTCGCCTCGCCGCGTCCGGACGACCTCCTCGATCCCGCCTTCCGCACCCTCTGCTGCAGCGCCGCCGACGTGCTGGTGCTCTCAAGCCGGCGCGCGCAGGCACTCAGCGGCGCCGCCAATCCGCTCACTGCCGCGCGCTTTTTCCAGGAGCTCGGCGCCAAGACCGTGGTGCTCACCGCAGGCATGCTCGGTGGGCTTTTGGTCTACCGCCAGAAGGCGGTGTCCTACCCGGCGATGCCGGTCGAGGTGACGGATCCCACTGGCGCCTCGGCGGCGTTCCCGGGCGCCTTGGCGGCGTGGTGCGCGGGCGCGGACAAGGACGACTTCCGCACCATCAAGCGCGGCTGCGCGGTGGCGAGCGCCGTGGCCGGGATCTGCCTGCAGGGGATTGGCCCGAAGAAGCTGCTCGCTTCCGAGCGCAAGGAGTACCTCGAACGCTACAACCGCCTGCATCGGCTCGCCAAGTTCTGAGATATTCCCGCCGCTGCCGGCGGCGGTCCGCGCTGGGTCCGATCTGACCCATCCGGTTCGCGATTGCCGCTCGCCGGTAGCGGTCACCGGCTTTCCGCCGCGCGCAACCCCATCATGCACCTTGTCTCGGCGTTCGTTGCCAAGCGCCACCCATGCGTTGACAGTCACAAGCCGTTGCATTAGCTATCTCTGCAATTGCGGGAGCGTGTCGATGCAAGAGATCCAATACCTGACCAACTACCAGATCCTGCGCAAGATCGCCACTGGTGGCATGGGCTCGGTCTACCTGGCTGAGCAGCTCGGCGCTGAAAGCTTCCGCAAGGTGGTAGCGATCAAGACCATCAAGCGCGAATTCCTCAAGAACAAGGAAAACGTCGACCTCTTCGTCGGCGAGGCCAAGCTGGTGGCCGACCTCATCCATGAGAACGTGCTCCAAGTCTACCAGCTCGGGCAGACCAAGGGCATCTACTACATCGTGATGGAATACGCGCACGGCAAGAACCTCGCCGACATCATCCGCGCGCACAAGGACCGCCACAAGGTCACCAACGTCGAGATCGGCGCCTTCATCGTCTCCCGCGTCTGCCGCGCCCTGCACTACGCGCACGAGGCGAAGGACATGACCGGCAAGCTGCTCAACATCGTGCACCGCGACGTCACCCCGTCGAACATCATCATCACCTATGGCGGGGTGGTGAAGCTTACCGACTTCGGCATCGCCAAAGCGGTGATCATGAACACCCCGGACGAAGCCGAGGTGATCATGGGCAAGCTGCCCTACATGAGCCCGGAGCAGGCCAAGTTCCAGGGCACCACCCGCCAGAGCGACGTCTTCAGCCTCGGCCTGGTGCTCTACGAGCTGCTTACCAACACGTCCGTGTACAATGTCAACGACATCGACGACTTGGTCGACAAGATGGACAACTACTCGATCAAGTCGCCGCGCCGGCTCAATCCGCACATCCCCGAGAAGCTCGAAGCGATCATGATGAAGGCGCTCGAGGTCAACCCGACCAACCGCTACCAGACCGCGCGCGAATTCTGCCAGGATCTCGAGCACTACATGTACGACGGCGGTTACGGCCCCACCAACGAGAAGCTGGCGCGCTACCTCGCCCGCCTGTTCCCCGAGGACAGCGGCCAGCCCATCGTCGGCGTCGGCACCCATGTCGCGGCGCCGGCGGCAGGCAGCAGTAGCGTGAGTTCGGTGGTCGCGCCTGAGTAGGCGCCGAGCGGCCCGCGAGCGCGCGGCGCTTGCCTTGTCCGGCCAGGATGCGATCGTCACGCCCACAGGCACTCGTAGCTCAGCTGGATAGAGCGTCGCCCTCCGAAGGCGAAGGTCAGTGGTTCGAATCCACTCGAGTGCGCCAGAACTAACCCGAGCGCATGCTCGGGTTTATCTGTTTGTGCGCCAGGCATGGCGCGAAGCGCCGGGACGGGCGCTTAGAACCGGTGAGCGAAAGCGAACCGGGAATTGACGTGGAGGGTGCAAGTCCCTCTGGGGGCCTCGATGACAGGAACCCCGAGCAGAACAGCAACGGTGTCCACCGCGAGGTGGGATCGGAAGGAAGCTGCATGCGAAATCCCGGCCCGAGGAACACGAAGGGCATAGAGGCGTCGGCTGGTGGGCGAGGGGGCACAAAGACCCAAAGCCCAATGTCATGCGGACCAAGCCGCCGTATATGCCACGGGTGTATGGGATGAACGTCACGCGTCTTACCCTGGGAGAGCTGCCGTC
>JAYVMM010000122.1:0-5437 GCA_043758975.1 Planctomycetota bacterium
TCATGCTCAACGTCGCTCTCGCCAACCTGCTGCTCACCGCGCTGTTCGCCAAGCTCCTCACCTAGACCCCAGGCGCGAGAACCCACCATGGCCAAAGTCGTCCCGCGTCCCGAGCTCTCCCTGTGGGAGTCGTTGTATTTCGTCGAGATCTTCAAGGGCCTCGCCACCACCATCAGCCACGCCGCCAAGAACCTGGTCGATCCCGGCAACTTCCCCACCCTCAACTACCCGGAGGAGGCGCCGCGGCTGCCGCAGGACTATCGCGCCCGTCATCGCCTGATGAAGCGCCCCGACGGCAGCCCGCGCTGCGTCGCCTGCTTCATGTGCTCGACCGCCTGCCCGGCGCGCTGCATCAACATCGTCGCCGAGGAGAGCCCGGACCGCCACATCGAGAAGCGCCCGCTGCGCTTCGAGATCGATCTCCTGCTGTGCGTGTTCTGCGGCTACTGCGTCGAGGCCTGCCCGTGCGATGCCATCCGCATGGACACCCGTCAGGCGGTGCTCTCGGGCGATAACCGCCGCGACTTCGTCATCGACAAGGCCAAGCTGCTGGACTGGGAGCCCAAGGACTACCCGCTCAGCGACCTCCAGAGCCAGAAGGCCCCCGGTGGCGCGCTGCACCAGCAGGCGCTCGTCGACTTCTCCTCCGGCACCTACCACTAGCGCCCGTCCGCCCGACCCCCGCAAGGCCGCCTGCCCATGATCCAGCATCGACGTGCTTGCCGCATCCAAGCGGCCTCCCACCCCTCGCCGCGGGCGCTGCCCGCAGGCCAGGGCGGCTAACCATGCTCCACGCCTACGACGCATCCATCGGCGCGCTCTTCTTCTGGGCCTTCGCCTTGATCGCGGTGCTGTGCAGCACCGGCCTGCTGCTCGCCCGCCACCCGCTCAATGGCGCGATCAACCTCATCGGCGTGATGCTCAGCCTGAGCGGCATCTACGCGCTGCTCAACAGCCCGTTCCTCGCCGTGCTCCAGGTGCTGGTCTACGCCGGCGCCATCATGATGCTGGTGGTATTCGTGATCATGGTGCTCAACCAGGCCAAGGACCACGTCGTCCCGCAGTTCGACTGGTTCTCGCTCGCCGCCCTGCCGCTGCCGGTGGCGGTCGGCGCCGCGCTGATCGCGGTGCTCGCCGCCACGCCCAACGCGGTCATCCCCGGCGGCGAGCCCGGGCGCATCCTGATGCCCACCGCCAACGCGCACGCGCTCGAAGTCGCCTTCAGCGCCGCCGACCTCGGCGCCAACGCCAGCTACAGCTGGACCTTCAGCGATCGCGCGCGCGCCAGCGGACAGACCGTGACCCACCGCTTCGCCAAGCCCGGCACCTACTCCGCCAGCCTATCGGCAGCAGTGGGCAGCGGGGCGCCCCACCTGTCTGAAGTCACCCTCCAGGTGGGCGAGCCGGTGCGCGGCACCGTGCACGTGCTTGCCGCCGCGATGTTCGATACCCGCTCCGGCGGCCCCGGCTACTACCTGCTGTTCGAGGCCATTGGCGTGCTGCTGCTGGCGGCGGTGGTCGGCGCGGTGGTGCTGGCCAAGCGTTCGCTCGACAGCCCGTCGCCGCCGCCCGAGACCGAGAAAGGACACCACTGATGAATGGCATCGATCCCCTCAACGTCCAGGTGCTTGCCGCCGTGCTGTTCGCCTTCGGCATCGCGGCGGTGCTGACGCGGCGCAACGTCTTCCTCTTGCTGATGGGCGTCGAGCTCATGCTCAACGCGGTCAACCTCAGCTTCGTCGGCTTCAGCCGCGAGCTCAGCGGAGCGGAATCGCTGTGGGGCCAGCTCACCCCGGTGTTCATCATCGCCATCGCCGCCGCCGAGGCCTGTGTCGGGTTGGCCATGGTCATTTGCATGGTGCGCGGGCGCGACTCCATCGACAGCGACGCCTTCGCGGACATGAAGGAGTAGGCGGTGAAGTTCACGTACGTCCTGCTCTGGCTCATCCCCGCGCTGCCGCTCCTGGGCGCGCTGATCAACGGCGCCTTCAGCCTGGGCGGCGCCGCCAGCCGGCGTGGGCCGGCGCGCGGCCTCATCGCCCTGGTGGCGGTGCTCGCGCCCGGTCTGAGCTTCGCCCTCACCGTGCTCGCCACCGGCCAGCTCGCCAGCCACGTCGGCACTGGCAACACCGCGCTCGAGCAGCAGCTGTGGCAATGGATGGCGGTGAGCGGTCCGCACTTCAGCTTCCACCTCAGCGCCGGCCTGCTCTTCGACCACCTCAGTGCGATGATGCTGCTGTTCGTCACCGGCATCGGCACCCTCATCCACCTCTACTCGGTGGGCTACATGTGGGAGGATCGCGGCTTCGCCCGCTTCATGGCCTACATGAACCTCTTCATGTTCTCGATGATCACCCTGGTCATCGGCGACAGCCTGCCGATGACCTTCGTCGGCTGGGAGGGGGTCGGGCTGTGCTCCTACCTGCTGATTGGCTTCTGGCACCACAATAACGAGTACAATGACGCCGCGCGCAAGGCCTTCGTGGTCAACCGCATCGGCGACCTCGGCTTCCTGCTCGGGGTCTTCATCCTGTTCCAGGTCATCAATGGCGGCGGCAGTGGCGGCAGCAGCAGCGTCGACAACCTGGTCTACCGCGACATCGCCAGCTGGTTCCAGACCCCCGGCAATCTCGACTACATCCACGCCCATCTCGGGCAGCTGAGCGTGGCTGCGCTGCTGATCTTCTTCGGTTGCTGCGGCAAGAGCGCGCAGATCCCTCTGGTGACCTGGCTGCCGGACGCGATGGCCGGCCCGACCCCGGTGTCGGCCCTGATCCACGCCGCGACCATGGTGACCTCGGGGGTCTATTTGCTCGCCCGCCTGTGCGACCTCTATGCGCACGCCACCGCACCGGTGCTGCTCGGGCTGACCGTCAGCCAGGTCATCATGGTGGTCGGCTGCGCCACCGCCGCCTGGGGCGCGATCGCCGGCCTGCTCCAGGTCGACATCAAGAAGGCGCTCGCCTACTCGACCGTCAGCCAGCTCGGCTTCATGTTCATGGCCGCCGGCGCTGGCGCCTACGATGTCGCGCTGTTCCACGTCTTTACCCACGCCTTCTTCAAGGCCACCCTCTTCCTCGGCGCCGGCTCGGTGATCCACGGCCTGCACCACGAACAGGACATGCGGCGCATGGGCGGGCTGGCCAAGCTCATGCCAGTCACCCACCTGTGGATGTTCTGGGCGTGGTTCGCGATCATCGGCCTGCCCATCCTCGGCGCCGGCTCGTTCTCCAAGGACCTCATCCTCGACCGCCTGTTCGAGGGCGGCGGCTTCACCCCGGTGATCGGCGGCATCGCCCTGGTGCTCGCCCTGGTCACCGCGGTGTACATGACGCGGGTGATGTACCTCACCTTCTGGAGCCCGAGCCGGCTGAGCGAGGAGGCCAAGGCCAAGGTCCACGAGTCGCCGCTGACCATGCTGCTGCCGATCTCGGTGCTCGGCTTCGGCAGCATGATCGCGGGCTGGGTGTGGGCGCAGCCGGATTTCGGCCTCACCCGCCTGATCAACCCCAACGGCAAGGATCCCCAGGGCGGGCTGCACCTCTTTTCCGACTGGCTGGCGATGGTGGTCGGCCCGGCGCAGAGCTACACCCACGAGCTGGTGCATCCGGGCGCGCTCGAGCACCACGCTAAGCTGGCGAGCGCGGGCGACTACCTGACCCCGCTGCTCGGCGCCGCCGCCGCGCTGGCCGGCCTGCTGATCGCGCGTGCGATCTGGCGCGGTGGCAAGGTCAGCGGCCCCGCCGAGGGCGAGATCAGCGGTTTCTCAGCCTCGTGGACCTGGATGTTCGACCGCTTCTACCGCGCCGCCGTGGTGATCCCGCTGCAAGTCCTGGCCTGGATCCTCGCCTGGGTGGTCGACGGCGCCCTGCGCGGGGCAGTGGCCGGCATCGCCGCCCTCGCGCGCTTCATGGGCGACGGCTACGTCAGCGTCCAGCGCCCGCGCCTGCGCAGCTCGCTCGCGCTCAGCCTCGCCGGCGCCGCCACCCTGGTGGCGGTGCTCCTGCTGCAGGGTGCGATCGCCTGGGCGGTCGGCCTCGCCGGCGCCGGGGTTGCGGTGCTCTTCCTCATGCTCGAACTGTTCTTCTGACCAGCGCCCCCATCACGGGTCATCAAAGATGCTCTACGCCCTCCTCGCCGCTCCCCTGATCGCCGCCCTGGTGACTGCCTTCGCCTCGGGCAAGGACGGCGAATCCAGCTTCCGCCTCAGCCTGCTGCTCTCGGCGATGGTGACCGCACTCGGGCTTCCCCTGGTGCTGTGCATGGGCGACCTCGACTGCTCGGTGCCGTGGTTCACCCTGTGGGGTACCAGCGCCACCGTGCACCTCCACCTCGCTTGCGATGGTCTGAGCGCGTGGCTGATCCAGCTGGTGACCTGGCTGACGCCGGTGGCGATCCTCGGCAGCCGCAAGCTGGTGGGCGAGCGCATCCGCGACTTCGCGGTCTGCCTGCTGGTGATGGAGGCGCTGATGATCGGCGCCCTGCTCGCGCGCGACCTGGTGGTGTTCTACCTCTTCTTCGAGGCCATGCTCATCCCGATGGTGGTGGTGATCGCGCTGTTCGGCGGCGCCGAGCGCCGCCAGGCGGCGCTGTGGTTCTTCCTCTACACCATGTTCGGCTCGGTGTTCATGCTGGTGTCGATCTGGTGGCTGGCGTGGAAGGCAGGCAGCTGCGATGTCGCCGCCCTGGCCGGCAGCCTGCCCCAGCTCGGCGCCCTGCTCGAGGTCCAGGCCGGGCGCCTGCTGCTGCCCTTGTACTGGCTGCTGTGGCCGCTGCGCGAGCTCGACCTCGCCCTGCTCTGGCTGCCGCATGCGCTCGGGGTGAGCGCGCTCGACTGGCTCGGCGCCCCCGCCCGCCTGATCGACCACTGCCGCCACATCTTCACCGTCGGCGACCTGCTGTTCTCCTCCTTCGTGCTCGCCTTCGCGGTCAAGGTGCCCCTGGTGCCGTTCCACAGCTGGCAGGCGGGGGTCTACGCCGAGACCCCGGCGGGCGGCATGGTCATGCTCGCGGGCGCGATGGCCAAGATCGGCGTCTACGGCTTCCTGCGCTTCGTGCTGCCGCTGTTCCCCGCCGCCAGCGCGCACTTCGCTCCCTACCTCATCGACGCCGGGTTGATCGCGGTGGTCGGCGGCGCGCTGGTCGCCCTGATGCAGGACGACGCCAAGCGCATGCTCGCCTATTCCAGCCTCAGCCACCTCGGCCTGGTGATGGTCGGGGTGTTCACCTTCCAGCCCGCCGCGCTCTCGGGGGCGGCGGTGCAAATGGTCGCGCACGGGCTCTCGGTGGCGGCGCTGTTCCTCATCGTCGGCTACCTCGAGGGCCGCACCCAGAGCCGCAGCCGCGACGATTTCGGCGGGCTCGCCGACCGCATGCCGGTGTTCGCCGTGCTGCTGGTGCTCGCGGCGCTGGCCTCGGCCGGGCTGCCGGGGATGGC
>JAYVMM010000123.1:0-5581 GCA_043758975.1 Planctomycetota bacterium
GGGTTCAAGGTCAATGAGGCCATCCGCGATGCGCTCGACGAATTCGTCGACATCGTGAACGAAGAGAACGAGGACATGGAGGAGAACCTCGACGAAGACGAGGAGGAGGTCGCGGAAGAGGACGACTGAGCAGTCCCGGCGAGCCGATCCCGACCACACGGCCCAGCCGCGGTGCCCCGCTCACGCAGTGGGGTGCCGCGGTTTTGCCATTTAGCTGCTGTAAGTGAGGCTCGCCTGGGCCGGCAGGGAGGCAGGGCGGCCCGCTAGGGGCTGGCCGGGGCCTTGGCCGAGCCCTCAGGCGCCTCGCTGAGGGTTCCCGCCGGGCGCTTGTCGGTGTCGGCGGGGTGCTTCTCGACATCGGCCTCACTGCGCCCGCTCTGCAGCACTTCGAGGAGATGGCGGGCGAAGGGGGTGGGCCAGTCGTTGGCCGGACCCATCTCGGCGACGTGCTGCAGGCGTTCGAGGAACTGCTCGGGATGGCCGCGGATGAGCGCGAGGCGGGCGTTGAAGTATTCAATGTCGTTGGCCTGGAAGCGGTCATCACCCACCGGCATCGGGGTGTCGGCGGAGATCAGGCGGTGCATGATGATGCCCGGCAGGCTCTTCTCGTCGGTGGACTTGCCCCAGCATTCCTGCGCCCCGGCGAGGTCGTTGCGCTGCGCATAGATGTCGCCCAGCCACAGCCGCGCGCGCGCCTGGAAGTCCTCCACCGGCACCGGGCTGGCAATGATCAGGCTGTAGGCGGACTCGGCGGCCTCGAGGTGGTCGCGCATGCGCTCGGCCTCGCCGACCTTGAGCAGCGCCTTCAAGCGCAGCGGCAGCGGCAGCTTCATGTTGTTGCCCACCCCGCGGTAGCGCTCGAGCGCCTGGGTGCTGCGCTCGAGCGACATCAGGATGTCGCCGGCGTCGGTCACCGCCTCGGCGGCGGCCTCGTCCTGGTTGAGGTAGGCGGCGATCTCGGCACCGTTGGAGAACAGCTTGAGCGCGCGTTCGGGTTCGGCGGCGGCGATGGTGCGGGCGCGCGTGAGGTAGTCCTTGACCAGGTCCTGCACCATGGCCTCGGAGACGGTGGCGAGAACGGTGGTGAGGTCGTTGTCGCGCCGCACCGCGTCGAAGAACTCCTCCGCCTCCTGGTAGCGCCCCAGGCACAGGGCGCAGCTCCAGGCGTGCACGGTGGCAGTGAGCACGTAGCGCGGGTCGTCGCGGTTGGTCGAGGCGACCTCGATGAAGGTGTTGAGCGCCTGCTCGTAGGCGAGCGGGTTGTCCATCGCCTCCAGGCACAGCCCGATGCGCAGCTGGGCGTCGCGCGCCTGCGGGGACTTCGGGTGATCGCGCAAAAACTGCTCGTACATGTCCTTGGCGATGGCGAAGTCGCTCGAATAGCGCTCGTTGTCGGCGATCTCGAGCGCGCTGATGAACAGCGTGCTGCGCTGGCGGTCGAGCTGGATGTCGGAGACGCGCGCCTCGGCGGGGACGTAGGCGATGTAGACCCCGGAGGCCTTCTCGCCCTCGATCGGCACGAGGTCGGGGAAGCGCAGCGGGGGGAGCTCGCCGATCGAACCGATGATGAGGTCCTCATTGCGCTCGATGGTCAGGCGCAGCACCCGGTCGCGCGGCAGGGGGCCGACATCGCGGCTGGTCAGCACGCGCTTCTCGCGCATCAGTTCGAGGCGGTCGCTGTCCTTGCTCCCGACCAGGCGCAGGCGGTAGCCGCGCCCGATATCGCGGTCGCTGACCATCAACTCGACCAGGCAGCTGTCGCCGCGCAGCTTGACGTTGACGCCCAGGCGGACCGAGCCGTTGACCCGCTTGATGGTGTCGGTGCGCATGGCGTTCTTGCCCAGCGTCGGCGCGGGCTTGAGCTTGAGGCGGCTGGCGGGGTCGTCGAGCGCCTCGCTCTGGGAGTAGTCCGCCACCCACGGATTGCTCGGTGCGCTCTCGCTCTCCGGTGGCTTCTCCGCCTTCTCCTCGCGCGCCGTCTGGGTGTTGACGGCGGTGCCTTGGGCTTTGGCGTGCTTGAGCCCCTGCACCACCATCAGGGTGGCGAGCGAGGCCGAGACGAATAGCAGCAGGCCGAGGGCGGCGATGGTGCTGCGGTGGTGCCAGGCGGTGCGCAGCAGCGGCAGCAGGGCGCCCGGGCGCGCGGTGCGTACGCGCACGCCGAGGCGGAAGCGGCGCAGGTCGGCGGCCATTGCTTCGGCGCTGGGATAGCGGTCGCGGAAGTCCTTGGCCATGGCCTTGAGCACAATGGTCTCGAGGTCGTGCTGGAGATCGGGGCGCAGGCGCGAGGGCGGCACCAACGGCTCCTCGATGATGCGCCGCAGCAGCGCCACCGAGTTGTCGGCGATGAACGGCTGCTGCCCGGTGAGCAGCTCGTACAGGCAGGCGCCCATGCTGTAGAGGTCGGAGCGCCGTCCGACCTCGGTGCGCCGTCCCGCCGCCTGCTCCGGGCTCATGTAGGCCGGGGTGCCGACCACCGCGCCGGTGGCGGTGAGGTGGGATTCGGCGTCCATGTACTGGGCGAGGCCGAAGTCGACCAGCTTCACCTGCCCGGCGCCGGTGATCATGATGTTGCCGGGCTTGATGTCGCGGTGCAGGATGCCGTGCAAATGCGCGACCTGCAGCGCTTCGAGTGCCTGGATCGCGAGGTCGGCGATCTTATGCTGGTCGATCACCTTGCCCGCCAGCAGGAGGTCGTCGGCGTGGCCGCCATCGACCAGCTGCATCACCAGGTAGGGCTGGCCCTCGTATTCGCCGGCATCGAGCACGCGCACGATGCCGGGATGGTGCAGCGCCTGCAGGTAGCCCGCCTCGCGCGCGAAGCGCTGACGCTCCTTCTCCTCGGTCTCGCGCAGGAGCTTGATCGCAACCTCTTGCCCGATCGGCACCTCGCACGACACCACCACCTGGGCCTTGTACACCGTGCCCATGCCGCCGCGACCGATGACCTTGATGATCTTGTAGGGCCCGATCTGCACCGGTTGGCGCACGTAGCTGGCGCTCGCCGCGGCGACTTCGGTGGTCTCGTCGCTTTGGTTCGGCGCATCCACGCTGATCGGCTCTGGTTTCATTGCGGGCGCGGTCCGATGATGGGCTAGGCTAAATGGTTATGTGCGGCGGAGAACGGGCATTTCGCCGCCGTACCCGTGAGCCGAACGGGGCTTGCGCGCACGTGTGACACGGCCTTGCCGGTGCCCGCGACCCTGTGCTCAGCCCTGTTGGCGTCGCAGCCAAGCGTCGTGGTCGATGATTTCGCGCGCCACGATGTCGGCGTCGAAGCGCTTCAGCAGCAGCTGCACCAGGGGGTGATTCTGGGCGGTGCGGTAGCGATCGGCGCGCTCATCCACCGCCGGCGTGCGGCGCGGCCGTCCGGTGACCCGCAGGCGGCGTCCGGCCACCGCCAGCAGCACGCCCTCGAGCTGCTGCTGGAGATCGGGCCGGATGGTCAGCTGGGCGCAGAAGGAGACCGGCAGTTCGATAGTCAGCAGGTCGCCGGCGAGAGCCATCGGGGCGCTGTCGGTGAGGGCGGCGGCGAGGGCGACATGGCCGTCGCGCATGGCGGCGCGGGCGACCTCAGCCCAGCGCTCCTGCAGCACCGGCAGCAGGGCCTGTGGCGGCAGCGCCGCCGTCGCAGTGCCGCGTGCGCCGGGCGCTGCCGCCGGCTGGGCGGCGCTCGGCGCCGGGGTGGCGGCGGGCGCTGTCACGGGGACGGGGACGGGTACCGCCGCGGCCACCGTCTCGACCGCAACCGGCGCGCGCGGGTGGACGGGATGGTGCTCGCTCGCCTGGTCGCTTCGGGCCGGTGACCGCGGTAAGGCCGGTCCCGGCCCTAGCGAGGGTTCGGCGCAGGCCCTCCTGCGGGCGTGCTTTCCAGGCGCTCGATGCGGCGCAGCAGGGTGTCGGCGTCGATCAGCTGGCCGAGGCCGGCGATGCGCACGCAGGTGAGCTCGAGCTGGAGGCGGGCATCCGCACCTTGGCGCAGCGATTGCTGGCTGGCGACCAGGATCTGGCAGCAGCGCATGATCTTCTCGGGGGTGGCGAGCTTGGCCTGGGCGGCGATCGCCGGGGTGCAGCTGCCTAAGCGGCGCACCGCCGGCGACTCTGCTCCGCAGGCCTGCACCAGGAGGATGGTGCGCGCGTGGTCGACCAGCTGGTCGAGGAAGGTCGCCGGCGCGACCCCGGCGGCGACGATGCGGTCCAAGGTCTCGATCGCCGGGCTGGCGTTGCCGGCGAGGAGGTGGTCGACCACCTCGCTGAGGTCGCCGCCGCGGGCGGCGCCGAGCAAGAGGTTGAGATCGTCCTCGATGGCCTCGCCGGCGGAGACCGCGATCAGCTGATCAAGCAGGGTCTGAGCGTCGCGCATGCCGCCGCCGGCGGCGCGGGCGATGCGGAAGAGCACCGCATCGCCGAGCTGGACCGCCTCCTTGGCGCAGATCTCGCGCAGGCGCTTGACGATGCTGTCGAGATCGATGGAGCGGAAATCAAAGCGCTGGCAGCGCGACAGCACGGTGGCGAGGACCTTTTCGACCTCGGTGGTGGCGAAGATGAAGCGCACGTGCGCCGGCGGCTCCTCGAGCACCTTGAGCAGGGCGTTCCACGCCGGGGTCGAGAGCATGTGCACTTCATCGAGGATGTAGATGCGGTAGCGCGCCAGAGTGGGCGAGAAGCTGGCGTTGTCGGAGAGGTCGCGGATGGCATCGACGCCATTGAAGCGCGCGGCGTCGATCTCGGCCACGTCAGGGTGGCCGCTGTCGGTGATCATGCGGCAATGCTGGCACACCCCGCACGGCTCGGTGGTCGGGCCGCTCTCGCAGCACAGCGCCTTGGCCAGGATGCGCGCCATGCTGGTCTTGCCCACGCCGCGCGGCCCGGTGAAGAGGTAGGCATGGGCGACGCGCTGCGACTTGATGGCGTTGGTCAGGGTGCGCGCCACCACCTCTTGCCCGCTCACCTCGGTGAAGGTCTGGGGGCGGTACTTGCGGGCGATGACGAGGTAGTCCACGCCCGCGATGATGGGCGGTGGGGGGCGCTGGCAAGCAGGGGCCACCGCCGGCGGCTGACGCGCGCTGGTGCATGGCGGAAAGGGGTGGCATGGCGCGGGCGCGTTCCAAGCTCCGGCCTTGCATGACCAAGCGCTCCGAGCAGCCCAGCGATGATCCTTCCCTGGGCAGCGTCGACCCCGCCCGCCATCCGCCGCGCGCCTTCCCGGAGGACGATTGGCGCTGGTTCCTCGCCCGCTGCGACGCGCTTTGCATCGCCGAGGCCGCCGACCGGCGGACGGTGCTGGAGGCGCTCTACGGCCACCTCGCGGGGGTCAATCGCTGGCTCAACCTTACCACCATCGTGGCGCCGCGCGACTACCTCAAGCTGCACGTCCTCGACAGCCTGGCGCTGGCGGGCGATGCCCGCCTGCGCCACCTCTCCGAGGGCGCGCCGTGCGTCGATCTCGGCTCCGGCGGCGGTTACCCCGGGCTGCCGCTGGCGGTGTGGCATGCACGGGTGCCGTGGGTGATGGTCGATGCGCGCATGAAGAAGGTCGAATTCCTCGCCGCCGCCTGCGCTCTCACCGGCAACCCGCGCG
>JAYVMM010000124.1:0-4247 GCA_043758975.1 Planctomycetota bacterium
TCACCAGCGCCGGCGCCGCCGACACCCCGCCGATCAAGATTCTGCTGATCACCGGCGGCTGCTGCCACGACTACAAGACCCAGAAGGACATCCTCAAGACCGGCCTGATGGAGCGCCTCAACGCCACCGTCGAGCAGGTCCACGTCAATGACGGCAGCACCAAGCCGCCGCTGCCGATCTACGGCAACCCGGAGTACGCCAAGGGCTACGACCTGGTGATCCACGACGAGTGCGCCGCCGACATCAGCGACCCGGTGGTGATCCAGGGCGTGCTCAAGCCGCACAAGGTGGATGGCATCCCGGCGGTCAACCTGCATTGCGCGATGCACTGCTACCGCTTCGGCGACTACGGCCATCCGGTGAAGCCGGGCGCCGACAACGCCGCCTGGTACGAGTACATGGGCCTGCAGTCGACCGGCCACGGCGCGCAGATCCCGATCGCGATCCACTTCCTCGACCCCGCCAACCCCATCACCAAGGGCCTCGCCGACTGGACCACCATCCACGAGGAGCTCTACAACAACATCCAGATCCTCACCGGCCAGGGGCTGGCCAAGGGCACGCAATCGACGCCCAAGAAGACCAAGGGCGCCGACGGCAAGGAGACCGTGACCAGCACCGAGGACGTCACCACTGTGGTAGTGTGGACCAACCTCTACACCGATAAGAAGACGCGGGTGTTCAGCACCACCATCGGCCACAACAACGAGACCGTCTCCGACCCCAAGTACCTCGACCTGGTGTCGCGCGGCGTGCTGTGGGCGACCAACCACCTCGGCGACGACGGCACCCCGGCGGCAGGCTACAGCAAGGCCAAGTAGGCCGACCGCGCTGCCGGCGGCAGCCCTGCGCCAGGCGAGGCGCAGGGCTGCACCGTAGGTAGCGGTCCGCGTCCTGCTCCCCGCCTGGCGCTGGACCTGGTGGCCCAGGCCGGCACCCTGGGCGGCGAAAGCCCGCGCCAGGAGCCCCGATGGCCACCGCCACTATTCGTCTGCCCTCCCGCCTGTCCTCCCTCCTGCCCGCCCGCCTGCTGGCTGCGCTGACGCTGGCGCTGGCGCTTGGCTTGGCGCTCGCGGCTGCGTGCGCACTCGGCGCTGAGGATGCCCTGCCGGCAGCGCCGCTGGCGACCGTCACCCTACTTCTGTGGAGCGATGCCGCCCCCGGCGAGACCGGTACCGCCAAGCCCGAGACCGACGAGATGGGCAAGGACAACATCCGCCGCATCAGCGAGGTCTCGGTCCCGACCATCAGCCTGTTCCCCGCCCCCGCCGCCACCAGCAACGGCACCGCGGTGGTGATCTGCCCAGGCGGCGGCTACCACATCCTGGCCTGGGATCTCGAGGGCACCGAGGTGGCGAGCTGGCTCAACTCCTGCGGCATCACCGCGGTGATCCTCAAGTACCGGGTGCCAAAGCGAGCCAACCAGCCGCCCTACCTCGCGGCGGTCCAGGACGGCCAGCGCGCGCTCAGCCTGGTGCGCTCCAAGGCCCAGGAATGGAAGATCAAGCCCGACCGCATCGGCATCCTCGGCTTCTCCGCCGGCGGGCATCTTGCGGCGATGACCTCGACCAATGCGGCCAACCGCCTCTATTCCGCCCGCGACGCCATCGACCAGATCAGCTGCCGGCCCGACTTCTCCGTGCTGCTCTACCCCGCCTACCTGGTCACCGATGGCAAGCTCAACCCCGAGCTGCCGGTGGCCGCCGACAGTCCGCCGGCCTTCCTGGTCTTCAACAGCGACGACAAGCTCGGCCCCGAGCAGGCCATCGGCTACTACCTCGGGCTGAAGAACCACGGCGTCCCCGCCGAGCTGCACATCTACTCCAAGGGCGGCCACGGCTTCGGCCTGCGCCCGACCGCCAATCCCTGCTCGACCTGGCCGCAGCGCTGCCGCGAGTGGATGGTGGTGCAGGGGCTGATCCCGGTCGCCAGCAGCGGCGGCAGCGGCAGCGGCACCAAGTAGTGGTCCCAGACGCGCGCTCCTGCGTCCGCCGCTGCAGTTCGCGGCGCGCACTGCCGACGCTGGCACCGTTCGCGCTCGCCTTTGCGCTCGCGCTCACCGCGCCCCTGCCGGGCGCCACCGCCGCTTCCGCCGGCACCGCCACCATCGCCCTCGCCGGCCTGGCGCCGGGCACGCGCCTGGCCCTGCTCGGCGACTCGATCACCGAGCACATGCTCTACACCGTGGACGTCGAGGCCTACCTGCTCGCCTGCGCCGGCCGCCTCGACCTCAGCGTGTTCCAGTTCGGCTGGGGCGGGGAGACCGCGGCCACGGTGCCCAACCGCATCACGCGCGGCGATCTCGATGCCTTCACGCCGAACGCGGCGGCCATCGCCTATGGCGCCAACGATGGCGGCGGCATGGCGTGGGCCGCCTGGATGGAGGGCATGTGGACGGGGCGCATCAGCGGCGCCCTCAATGCCCTCGACAGCCGCTACCCCGGCATCGCAGCCGCCACCGTGATCTGCTCGCCGACCCTGTTCGAGCTCAAGGCCGAGGGCGGGGACGCCGCCCGGCTGGAGACCGTCAACGACACCCTCGGGCGCTTCCGCGACCTCGACCTGATGGTCGCGCGCAGCCGCGGCTGTGGCTTCGCCGACTGGCGTGGGCGCATGGCGGTAAGCGGCGCCGCAGCGCGGGCGGCGAACGGCGGATCCTACCGCTTCGGCGGCAGCGACGGCGTCCATGCCGGGCCGAACGGGCACCTCATGCTGGCGCATGAGCTGCTCAAGGCCCTCGGCCAGGGTGGCGACATCGCGACCATCACCGTCGCGCTCGCTGGCGCGCCCACCGCCGCGCTCTCGCCCGGCCACCGCCTGCTCGCGGTGGAGCACGGCACCATCACCATCGCGAGTTCGCGCTGGCCGTTCTGCGCCGCCGCCGAGGCCTCCGCCGCCGCCGATCGCCCCGATACCATCTTGCCCTTCCTGCCCTTCGCCGACGAGCTCAACCGCTTCATGCTGGTGGTCACCGGCCTGGAGGCGCAAAGCGCCACCGTGACCTGGGGCACCGAGACCCATTCCTTCACCCGCGCCGAGCTCGCAGCCGGGGTCAACCTCGCCGGCGCCTTCCTGCACACCCCCTTCGATGCCGCCTTCGCCCGCCTGCTCGTGCTCATACGCGCCCAGCAGGCCAAGGAGCAGGCGATGATCAAATCCGCGCGCGAGGCCACCGCACCGGCGCACGGCTGGAGCCCTAACGACGTCGCTGCGCGCGACGCCCTCGACGCCGCGGTGCACGCCGCGGTGGTCCCGTTCACCCACACCATCGCCATCCAGGCCAACCGCGACGGCGCCGCCGCACCGGTGATCAACCACGGCGAGCTGCGCGGTCTGCGCGGTCGCCCGCTCGAGTACCGCATCAGCGCCGCCAACCAGCCGCTGCGCTTCACCGCCAGCGGCCTGCCCACCGGGCTGACCCTCGATGCGCAGAGCGGGGTGATCAGCGGCACCCCGGGCCTACTGGTGGACGGCGGCACCGTCCACGTCACCGCCAGCAACCAGGCCGGCACCGGCACCGGCACGCTGGGCTGCACCATCACCGAGCCGCCGCCGCTGGCCTTGGTGATAAGCGCGCTCGCTGCTTCCGGCACCGTCGGCCAGCCCTTCCGCTACCAGATCGCAACCTCCATCGCTGCGGGCAAGTACTACGCCACCGGCCTGCCCGACGGGCTCAATGTCTCCGCCGCGGACGGCGCCATCACCGGCACACCGCGCGCGCCCGGCAGCAGCGCGGTACTGATCTCGGGCGAGAACGCCGGCGGCAACGGGCCTGCGGCCACCCTGGTGCTGACCATCGCCGCCGCGCCGGCGGGCGTGCGCCCCTAAAGCGCTGGCCACCGGGGCGCACGCGCGCCGGCGCTCAGGTGGACTCTCCAGCGCGCAGGCGCGCCACCTCCAGGCGCAGGCGCTCGATCTCGTCGAGCAGGTCGAGGGCGAGCGCCAGACCGGCGGTCTCAAGGCCGAGATCGCGGCGCAGGCGCAGCGCCTTCTGCGCTCTCAGCAGGGCGCGGTCGCTGAATGTGAGGTCGCCCGCCGCCGCTTCCTGCGGACGGGCGATGCCGAACTCGACCAGTTCGATCAGCAGCGCGCTACCGACCCCGCACACCAGGCAGGCCTCGTGCAGGGTGTAGATGCGCTCACCGCGGACGTGTTCGACCGGCACGCCCGCACTGGGGGGAGGGAGGTCGCTCATGGGCTGCCCTTCTGCGTCTGCGCGGCACGCGCATCGAAGCGCGAGCTGCCCC
>JAYVMM010000125.1:0-1811 GCA_043758975.1 Planctomycetota bacterium
GCCGCATCCAGAAATTCGACCGTAAAGGGTCGCTGCTGCTGGCGTTCCCGGTCGGTGAAGAGGCCAATGGCGAGCGCAATGACCCCACCCGCTTGGCTATCGACGCTGCCGGAAATGTCTATGTCACCCAACCGCAGCTCGATCAAGTGCAGGTCTACGCAGCGGACGGCAAGCCGCTCCGTGTCATCAGCGTGCCGGCTGCATTCGCCATCACCGCCTGGACGGTTGCGGGCAAGACGCGCATCGCTGTGGTCGGCAACCGCTCGGTGCGCAAGGGCAATCAACCGCCGGTCGCGATCGGTGGTGACCAGGTCACGGTCATCGAATCCGATGGCAGCATTGCCGCCGCGGTGGCGTTGAGCCGGAGCGTCGCGCAATGCAGCAAGGCCACCGCCGACCGTGATGGCAACCTCTATCTGCTTGGCGCGACCAACCAGATCTTCAAATTCGACAGCAGCGGCCGGCTGCTGCTGACCATCGGGGCGGGCACCAATACCCGCATCGATGATGGCAGCGAAACGCTCTACACCGTCGCGGTCGATTCCAAGGGCTGCGTCTACACCATGACCTGGGGCAATCCGGGGTTGCTGGTGAAGTACGACCGCGAGATGACCGTCGTTGCCAGCCGCAAGGGACAGTTCCGCTACGCCGATCCCTGGTCAGGGAGTCCGACGCCGTTCGCCATCGATGGCGAGGATCGCCTGTGGGTAGCGTCTACCAACGTCCACGATCCCAAGGGTCCGAATTTCGCCAAGTACCATCCCAGCCCCTGTGTGCTGCGCACCCAGGCCGGCTATCTTGATGCGGCGAATGGAGCGGTGACGGTGAAGAGCGCGCTGCTCCTCGGGCTGTCGCCGGCGATCGAAAGCGGGTTGCCCCTCTTCATCGGCTATGAGACCGGAAAGCCGGTGCCGCTGGACCTGGTGATCAGGGCCGGCAACCGCAGGGTCGACCGCGTGACGATGTCCTGGAAGGCGTTTGACACCTTCAGGAACGAAGCCGGCGGCGGTCGCTGCGAGCTGGCGTTGGCGGATGGCGTCGAAGCGCGCCAGGCCATCAGCTTCGTGCCACCCCTCTATGGCTGGTACACCATCGAGTGCGAGCTGCTCCACGATGGCCAACGGCTGCTCGCCTTCTCCCACCATCTTGGCATAACCCGGCACTACCCGCAGGTTGCGGATCTGGATGCCGGGGAGTCCCATGGCGGCTGGGACGATTTTCCCCGCCAGGCCTTCTGCGGGTTGAACCTGGTGCGTATCCACCCGACACTGAAGACGCTTGACACCATCGAGCCACATGTGGCGCGGGCCGCAAAATACGGTCTCACCCTGCTGGCCCAGATCTCTGATCCCAAGGAATGCACTCCGGAGGCGTTGCGCGAGATCGTCACCCGCGGCAAGGGACGGGTGAAATACTGGGAGATCGTCAACGAACCCAATCTGACCGTCGGCAAGCCGGAGGCCTATGCCGCGCTGCTCGCCACCGCCTACCGCGTCATCAAGGAGATCGACCCGCAGGCCCAGGTCCTTGGTCCAGCGGTCTGCGGCATCGATCTCCGCTGGATCGAGGGCTTCTACCAGTCCGGGGCCCAGCAGAGCTTTGACATCCTCTCGGTCCATGACTACGAGGGACATGAGAGCATCGATGAAATGCATTGGCGCTGGAAGTTCGGCGCCTTGCGCGCCATCATGGCGCGGCATGGGGATGGTGGCAAGCCGATCTGGCAGACCGAGCGCGCGATCAGTGGCGTGCGCGGGGTCAATTTCATCGGTCCCACCCAGGCGGTCCGCATCACCCTGCACCACGATCTG
>JAYVMM010000126.1:0-1503 GCA_043758975.1 Planctomycetota bacterium
CGGCGGAGGCGCGGCTGGGGTTGCTCACTGGGCCACCTGGGGGCGGGGCGGTAGATGGGCGCCTGGTTGGCGCTCCGCTGCGCACCGCCGGACGTCGCCGGGCAGCCGCTCCATCCCGCGGCTGATGGTATGCGCCCGGCGCGCGGCGCCATCGCCATCCCGCCCGCAGCGGCGCCGGGCTTGAGCCCGGCGGGCGGCAAGCGGGCGTGCGCGATGTCCGCAAGCACTCTCCGTTGGAAACCAATCGCCATGGCGGTGGTCCCTCAGGCGCCGGGCGGGGCGGCGGCAGGCGTGAGGCGCAACGCGATGACGCCGTAGCCGATGCACAGCACCACCGCCATGACGAGATTGGCCAAGGCCGCGCCCAGGGTGCCGAGCGGGTGCACCAGCACCAGGCATGCGAGCAGGCAGGCGGCGCTGGCGAAGGCGGTCAGGCGCAGCTGGACATTGAGGCGGCGGGCGGCGGTGACGCCGTAGCCGAAGGCGGAGGCGATCCAGGCGAGGGTGGAGGCGGCGCTCAGCCAGACCAGGACGTGCTGCTGGGAACTGTACTCGGGCTGGTAAATGTGCGAAAGCACCCAGCCGCCGACGGCGGCCGAGACCAGGGTACCGAGCGCGCCGATGCCGCCGCACACCGCCACCAGGCGCCAGAGCAGGCTGCGGAAGGCGGCATAGTGCGGTTCGGCGTGGTAGCGCGCCAGGCGCGGGAAGGCGGCGTTGCCGACCGAGAGCACCACCAGGTTGCCCGCGCTCACCAGGTAGACGATCGCATTGTAATGGCCGAGGTCGGCGTCGCTGCCCCAGTAGCTGAGAAAATAGACCGGCATGCTGATGTTGAGCGAGAGCAGGAAGGAGACCGCGCCCATCGGCAGCGCGGTGACGATGAGCTGGCGCAGCAGCTCGGGTTGCCAGCGCGGTCGCAGCTGCCGCCATCCGACCAGGCGTGCAGCATTGGGCAGGTCGAAGGCGAGCAGCACCACCAGCCAGCCGAGTGCGAGGCCAATGGTGCCGCCGGCCGCCCCGCCGCCGAGCAGCAGTCCGCTCGCCATGCCGCCGACCCCGAGCAGCCCCTTGGCGAGCAGCGATCCGCCCAGGGGAGCGAAGCGCTCGCGTCCCTGCAGCAGGCCGTAGACCATTTCGCTGACCGCCTCGACGCCCTTGGCCAGGGCGCAGACCAGGATCACGACGCGCTCGCTGCCATGCTGGGTGAGGCAGGCGAAGATGGCGATGATCAGCCAGGCGCACAGGATGCAGGCCAGGCGCAGCAGCAGGTAGTTGCCGAACGAATAGGTGCTGCGCACGTCGCTGGCGAGCAGGTTGCGCAGCTGGAGGTTGGTGAGCAGCATCACCGGCGCGGTCACCGCCAGCCCGAGCGAGAACACCCCGAGCATGGACGACGAGCCGAGATGGGCGAGGACCACCAGCAGCAGCCACTGGCACAGCACATAGACGCCGTTGCCGGCCAGGCTCAGCACCGCGTTTCGGCGTACCGAGTTGGCCGGC
>JAYVMM010000127.1:0-3314 GCA_043758975.1 Planctomycetota bacterium
AGCCGCTCGCGCTCCAGGTCACCCTGCAGGAGCTGGTGGCCAGGGGCGAGAAACCGGCGGGCGAGAGCGAGCCGCGCACCCAGGCCGGCAGCAAGGCCAAGCTCGGGGTCCAGCTCGAGGACCTCGAAGCCGCAGTGCGCGAGCGCTTCGACATCCCGCGCAACGTCCAGGGCGCGCTCATCACCGAGGTGGTGCCCGGCTCGCGCGCCGAGCTCGGCGGCCTGACCCCCGGTAGCGTGATCATGGAGGTCAACCGCAAGGCAGTGACCTCGGCCCAGACCGCATCCCAGGCCATCAGCGAGGTCGACGGCACATTGGTTCTGCGCCTGTGGAGCAAGGACGGGGTACGCTTCCAGGTGGTGCGCCCGCTCAAATGACCTGACGGCAAGCGCATGAGCACGACCGCGCGTGGCCAGGCGGCTGCGCACGGTCGGCGCATTGAGCGGATTATCCGCATGCGCGCGGGACAGGCGCGAGTTCCCCGCCGCCCTGCAGGGTGGGCGGGCGGTGGTGGCTCCACTGAGGTGGTCCGCATCGCTACCCCGCACACCTGTTGCGCTCAGGCGGGTTGGGCGGTCATTCCCACACCATCTCGCCCCAGGTCGCGGGGTAGAGCCAGGCTTCGGACGGCAGATCGTTGACCAGGTTGGTGGCGGGGTTGGACCAGTAGGTGCGCGCGACGTTGGCGGTCCCGTCGGCATTGGAGGAGATGAAGCCGGCGTCGCCGTGAAGCAGCGCGCCGGCGGACGCTTGCAGACCGAGCGCAGTCAACGGCACCGCGAGCGCCACCCGGTAGCGCGCAGCCTCGACCCGCACGGTCACCACCGCCTCGGCGAGCACGGTGACGCGATCGAAGCGGCGTTCGCCCACCGGCGAGCGGTAGACCGCCGCTGCTTCCGGCGGCGCCAGACGGTCGATCGGGCGCATCAACACGCAGAGCGCATGCCCGTCGCATGGCGCGCACAGCAGGCGCACGTGCTGCGTTCCGATTGCGCTCGCCGCCGGCCCGCTTGCCAGCGCCAGCTGGAGATCGACCGCATCGCCGCTCTTGAACAGGCGCTGGGGGTCCTGTCCGCGGTTGCGCCAGGGCGAGGCGTCGTCGACCTCGAAGCAGGCATAGAGGGTGTGTTCGTCGTGGGCCAGGCGCAGCTGGGCGTGCTCGGCGGCGCCCGGACGCGCGATCGCCTCCGCCGCGATGCCCTTCCACCCGGCGCCATCGGCGTCGAGGCCGGCCCCATCGCCAGCAGCCACGCGATGGATGGTCAGGCGCTTGCGCGGCACCGCCGCCACGGCGCGCTCGGCGTGCACGCGTTCGCAATCCGCCAGCGCGGCGACATCGACGGTGATGGCCCCGCCCTGGAAGCGGCGGATGCGCTCGAGCCCGTGCACCTGCGCCACCAGCGCCGCCTGGCCGGGAATGCCGGTGCACACCCGCACCACGCCGTCCGCCTGGCGCCCGAACCAGCCGTTGAACGGCTCGCCGCCCTCGCTCTGGTCATCGAGCGAGCGCCCGGCGAGCGCCGCTTCGTCCTGCGGCAGGCTGGGCGAGGGCAGGCGGCAGTCATGGAAGAGGGCAACGACGTAGAGCCCATCGCTGGTCATCAGGAAGTCCTCGCCGAGATTGCCGCGGATCGCGAACACCGAGCCGCCCTGCTCGAGGCGGGCAGCGCCGAGGATCTTCAGCGCACCGATGATCGCACCCGGGCTCGGCATCTCGGCATGGTGCGAACCGTGCACGCCGTGGCTGTGCGAGGGGTAGCGCCAGCGTTCGCGCCAGCTGCCGTATTCGACCGCGCGCACATAGCTCTCCGCACCGTAGCCGGTGCTGCTGAGCACCACCAGCTCGCGCTCGTCGTCGAGCGGCAGGAGATCACCGCGGTCGACCAGCGGCAGGCGCTGCATCCCCGCCAGGCCATAGCACGGCGCGCCGTCAGGAGAGAAGGACAGCGGATGGTAGACCACCACGCCGTCGGCCCATATGGTCAAGTCGGCGCCGATGCGGCTGCCCCAGCCGTTGCCGAGGGCGAGCGGCGCCTGGCCATGCTGGCCAAGCGCTCCAGCGGGGTGCACGCTGGGCACGATGGCGCATTCGCTCCGCTGCGCGACGCCGTCGCTATTGCCATTGCCATCGTTCCAGAACACCCCATCGAAGGCGTCGAGGCCGGCGAAGTCGCCATGCGGCAGCTCGGCGACGGCACCGTTGGCGATGCGCCCGGAGAGCTGGCCGACCGTGCTGATGGCCGCCACCGGGCGCCAGCCCCGCGCGCCCTGGAGGTAGAGGGTGAAGCCGCCATCGCCCCAGTCGCTGCGGCTGAGCAGGTATTCGTGCGGATTGCCACTGGCGCTGCTGGTGAAGCGCTGCGGGGTTGCGAGGCCACCGTTGATCGGCAGACGCTGGCCCCGCGCCGGATCGGGATTCCAGAGTATGTTCAGCACCGACCAGCTGCGCGCGGCGGGGTCGCGCCGCATCTCCACCGTACCGGCGTAGGCCAGGGTGGGGTCCTGGTCGTGCAGATAGGTGCCACTGGCGTTGTAGGCGGTGTTGCCGATGTAATCGCGCACCAGCACCCCGTCGCGGCCCCAGCGCGAGACCCGGCGCGGCGCCTCGCCGTCCTCCACCGCCCACACCTCGCCTCCGGCATCGACCGTAAGCGCCGAGACTGCGCCCAAGGCCTGCGCATCGAAGGCGCCGGGCCGGCGTCCGCCCTGGCGCGCGATGCGGCGCAGCAGCCGCCCATCGGGCGCAAACACCTTGAGCTGGCGGTCGGCGCCGGAATCGAAGACCACGAGATCGCCCGCCGCATCGAGCGCGAGTGCGCGTCCCTCGCCCAGCCCCTCGAGCGCGAGCGGAGTGGCGCTGCCGGAGCTGAGGTCGAGGCGCTGCGCCTGGCCGGCGACCAGCGCGACGAGCGCACCGCCGGGGCCGCCGGCGAGCGCGTGGATGCCGGGCACCGCCATGCGCCGCAGCTCGGCCAGGGTTTCGCCCGCGAACTCCACCACCGCGCCCGATTGCACCGCCACCACCAGGCGCTCGTGGTCGCCAGCCAGGCCGACCACCGCCGCCCCGTCCAGCCCGGGGGCGAACTGGGCGAGGTCGACCGGCAGCTCCGCATGAGCATGGATGGTCCACGGGCGCAGGCGCCCATCGCGGGCATCGAGCCGACCGAGACCATGCTTGCCGGACCAGAAATCGTCGAGCAGGAAGTAGACCGAATCGCCGCCGACCGCGAGCAGGCGTGCGCCCTGGCTCTGGCCCCAGCGCTTGCGCCCGTCGCCGCCCACCCCGATGACGCCGCTGCCGCCCTCGACCCCGC
>JAYVMM010000128.1:0-4497 GCA_043758975.1 Planctomycetota bacterium
CGGCCACCGCCGCCGCATGCTGCTCGCCGCCCTCGAGCACACCTTCCCGGGCGGCGTCGCGGCGCTGCTGCTGCGCCTGCCGGCGGGGCAGGTCGGCGCCCTCGACCGCCGCCACCTCTACGGCAATTACCCGGGGGCGCGCGCCTTGATCGAACGCCTCGACCCCGAACGGCGCGCGGCCTGGCTGGCCATTGAGGAGCCCTGAGCGGCGCCCCGGCGCGCGCTCAGAATTTCTCGTCGCCCGGCTTGGTCAGCGGGATGCGCCCGGCGTCCTTGGCGTCACGCTCGCGCGTCGCCGGCCCGCCCTGGAGGACGTCGCCCAGCGCCTGGGTGAGGGCCTCGATGGCGTCCTTGGCGGTGTCGCGCTCCTGGGTGTGGCCCTGGGCGGCGGTATCCTGCAGCTGCTTCTTGAACTCGAGCAGCTCGAGGCGGGCGCGCAGGCGCTCGGCAGTGAGCGCGTCCGCCAGCACCACCGCCTGGGCGGCGCGCAGCTTGTCGCGCTGGGCGAGGTAGCGCTTGAGCGGCTCGGACACCGCCGGCTCCTGCTCGCGGCCCTTCCACGGCGGCCCGGCGGCATCGAGGTCGGCCTCGGTCTCCGCCTCCTCGTGCAAACGCTCGAGCGCGACTTGCCCGAGCGACAGCTCGCCCTTGGCCTCGAAGCTGGCGACGCGGTCGCCGGCGGCAGCGGCCGCCGCGCGCGCACGCGCGCCGGCGGCGATGGCCTCGAGCGCCTGACCCAAGCGCTTGTGGAGCTCCTGCGGGGCGCTGGTGCAGCGCGCGATCTGCTCGCCGGTCTCCTTGCCGGAGTCCTCGGCCTGGGTGAGCATATCCCAGGTTTCCTCGGCACGGTCGCAGGCTTCGTGCAGCGGGGTGAGCACCACCTCGTGCGCCTGGTTGAAGCGCTCGAGCGCACCTCCTGCCGGCTTGAGCTCGGCGAGTTCGGCGAAGACGGTGGCAAGGCCTTTGCCGAGCGCCGCGGCGGCGGCGGTGCCGGCGGCGGCGACCGCCTGCTCGGCGGGCCACAGCGGGGCCAGGCGCTCTTTGGGCGTGGCCCAGCCGTGCGCGAGGACATCACCATGCAGGAGGTCCATCAGGTAGCCGACCAGCACCTTGCCCACCTCGATGCGCGCCTGCGCCTTGTCCTGCAGCTCCTGCAGCTTGGCGGGATCGGGGTTGGCGGGCAGCTGCGCGAGCGCCAGCAGCTCCTGCACCTTGGCCACGCCGGCGGTGAAAGCCGTAGGCGCGCTCCAGCCCGGGGTGTCCTTCATCTCCTCCGCGGCATCGCGCCCGGCGTCGACCAGCTTGAGCCGCAGGTCGCGGCGCTGGCGCTCGTTTTCCATGCCCTGGGTCGCCGATGGCTCGAGCTGGCCCTGGGCGGCGAGGGTCTTCATCAGGGTCGCGACGGTGTCCTTGGCGAAGGCCTGCAGCGCGGAGAGCTCGGGGGTGCCGGCGACGTGCTTGTACTGCTCGCCGACGGTCTTGGGGTCGGTGGCCTGGAGCAGGCCAGCGAGCGCGACCGCCGCTTCGCCCACCCGCTGCAGGCGGCCCTCGACGATGGTCACCTCGGGATCGGTGACGGCACCGTGCTTGACCCGCTCGAGCAGCGCGCCGGCCTCGGCGCAGCGGCTGTCGATCAGGGCGAGCAGCGCAGGGTCGAAGGCCAGCGCGCTTGCGCTGCAGCCATTGCGCAGCTGGATCCCGGCATCCTGCAGCTGCTTGATGTGGCTGGTGAGGCGCTCGCTGGGGGTGGCCTCGGGCTGTTCGTCCGCCGCCAGGCGCAGACACAGGACGAGGGCGAGGAGCAGGGGCGTGAGCAGGCGCATGGGATCTCCTTGGACGGGGACGGGCGGGGCCCGGCGTGGGGCCAGCAGAGCAGCGCGCAGCGGCGACGGAAGTGCTGAACAGTGCAGCCCGCGCCCTGCTCCCGCGGCTCCAGACAGGACTTCGGTACTGGCGTCGGCGACGCCTCAGGTCAGGTCTCGGCGCCGACCGCGGTGAGGTTGATCTCGGTGTCCGAGCCCGCCTTGGTGCGGTGCTTGTAGGCGGCGCCGAGGAAGCCGCGGAACAGCGGGTGGGGATCGACCGGGCTGGACTTGAACTCGGGATGGGCCTGGGTGGCGAGGAAGAAGGGGTGGCCCTTGAGCTCGATGATCTCGACCAGCGAGGACTCCGGGTGCGCCGGGTCGGGGATGTACAGCCCGGTGAACTGCATGCCGGCGGCCTCGAACTGGGCGCGGTAGGCGTTGTTGAACTCGTAACGGTGGCGATGGCGCTCGTTGACCACCTCGGCGCCGCCGTAGAGCTTGGCGGTGCGGCTGCTCTTTTTGGGCAGGGTGCACGGATAGGTGCCCAGGCGCATGGTGCCGCCGAGGGCGCCGGCGGCGACGATCTCACGCTGCGAGTCCATCACCACGATGAGCGGATGCGCGGTCTTCTCGTTCATCTCGGTCGAGTTGGCCTCGCTCAGGCCGAGCACGTTGCGCGCGAATTCGATCGACGCCGCCTGCATGCCCAGGCACAGCCCGAGGTAGGGCACGCCGTTCTCGCGCGCGAAGCGGATGGCGCGCAGCTTGCCCTCGAAGCCGCGCCGCCCGAAGCCGCCCGGGACGAGGATGCCGTCGACGCCCTTGAGCTTGTCCTGCCAGTCCTCGTCCTTCTCCAGCGACTCCGATTCCAGGCGCAGGATGTTGGCCTTGAGGAGATGGCTGTAGGCGGCGTGGTCGATTGATTCGGTCACCGATTTGTAGGCGTCCTGGTGGTCGATGTACTTGCCGACCATGGCGATGGTGACGGTGTCCTTGGGGCGCCGGATGTGGCTGACCATGAGGTCCCAGGCCTTCATGTCGCACTCGCGCACGCTCAGTCCCAGGCGGCGGCACAGGCTCTCGTGCACATCCTGCTTGGCCAGCACCTGCGGCACCTCGTAGATGGTGGTCGGCACGTCGGGCAGGTCGATGACCTTGTCCTGGTCGACGTTGCAGAAGAGCGAGAGCTTCTCCTTGACGCCTTTGCTCAGCGGCTTCTCGGCCCGGCACATCAGGAAGTCGGGGATGATGCCGATCTCGCGCAGCTTCTGCATGCTGTGCTGGGCGGGCTTGGTCTTGATCTCGCCGGCGGCCTTGATGAAGGGAATGTAGACGAGATGGATGAACACCACATAGTCGCGCCCGACCTCGTGGCGCAGCTGCCTGACCGCCTCCATGAAGGGTAGGCCCTCAATGTCGCCGACGGTGCCGCCGACCTCGCTGATCACCACATCGACGTCGGGCCCGCCGAGGGCGCGGATGGTGGCCTTGATCTCGTCGGTGACGTGCGGCACCACCTGCACGGTGCCGCCGTTGTACTTGCCGGCGCGCTCCTTCTGGATCACCGACTGGTAGATCCGCCCGGAGGTCACCGTCGAGTGCTTGGAGCACGGCACCCCGAGGAAGCGTTCGTAGTGCCCGAGGTCGAGGTCGGTCTCGGCGCCGTCGTCGGTGACGTAGACCTCGCCGTGCTGGAACGGGTTCATGGTGCCAGGGTCGACGTTGAGGTAGGGGTCGAGCTTCTGGATCTTGACCCGATAGCCCATGTTGATGAGCAGCCGCCCGATCGAGGCCGAGGCGATGCCCTTGCCGAGCGAGCTCACCACCCCGCCGGTGATGAAGACGTGCCTGGTCGGTCCCTCGCGCTTGAGCGTGCTAGACATTTTTCCGTCCGTGGTCGGGGTGGAGGCGTCGCCAGCGCGCCAGGAAGGCATCATAGTCGGCGCGCGTGTCGATGCCGGCGGCGGCGTGCGCGACCTCGGCGCAGGCGATGCCGATGCCGGCCTCGAGCGCGCGCAGCTGCTCGAGCTTCTCGCTCGCCTCGAGCAGGCTCGGCGGCAGGCGGGCGTAGTCGAGCAGCACCTGGCGGCGGTAGGCGTAGATGCCGAGGTGGCGCCGGCAGGGCGCCGCCGGGCCGGCGCGGTCGCGGTCCCACGGCACCGGCGCGCGGCTGAAGTAGAGCGCGCGCGCGCCGTGGCCGAGCACCACCTTGACCGCGTTGGGGTTGGCGCTCTCCGCCGCACCGCCGGGCACGCACAGGGTGGCGATGCCGGCCCAGGCGTGGCTGGCCAGCAGCCCGGCGACGATGCGGATGTGCTCGGGCGCGATTTCCGGCTCGTCGCCCTGGACGTTGACCACCACCTCGGCGTCGAGCTGGGCGGCGATTTCGGCGATGCGGTCGGAGCCGGACTGGTGGTCGCTGCGGGTCATGCGCGCCGTAACCCCGGCGGCGCGCGCCGCGTGCGCCAGCTGCTCGTCGTCGGCACACACGGTGACCGCCGCCGCGCCGAAGGCCTGGGCGGCGGCGCGGCAGGCATGGGCGAGCAGCGGCTGGCCGCTCTCCGCCAGCAGGAGCTTGTCCGGCAGGCGGGTGGAGGCGCGACGGGCGGGGATGAGGACGGCGACGGCTGCCGGCACGACGGCTCCAAGGGCGCCACCGTAGCCGAGGAGGCGGGTAGTCAATGCTCTTGGT
>JAYVMM010000129.1:0-2010 GCA_043758975.1 Planctomycetota bacterium
GGCGGGCAGGAGGCGCCGGTGCCGGGCGCCGCGCTCAGCCACGCCGCCGGGGCGGAGCAGAAGATCACCTGGGACGAGGCGGCGTGGAAGAAGCGCAAGGGCCAGGTCGGGCCGGGCACCGGCAAGTACGCGACCATGGACCATGGACCGTTCGTCATCGGCACCTTCGTGCAGCCGGGCAATGTGTGCACCAACAAGGGCATCACCGTCCTCATCGACAAGGAGCACAAGGCGCTGGCGGTGTTCGATCCCGAGCTGATGCGCTTCAGCTACGCCGGCATCGAGGCCACCATCAACTACCCCGCCGGGCGCGACGGCATCGAGGGCCAGCCGAGCGTCGACGGCGCGCAGGTGTTCGCCGCCAACGCCTCGACCGGCTACGCCAAGCCCGGCAGCAGCGGCGACTTCGCCGACCCCCGCCTTGGCCACCTCGGCAACCTGCCGCGCGACTGGGCTAACTACCGCGGCCTCTACCTCGGAAGCGAGGGCGTGGTGCTGTCCTACACCGTCGGCGGCGCCGAGGTGCTCGAGCAGCCAGGGGTTTCAAGCAGCGGCACGCTCACCGCCATCACCCGCAGCCTGAGCCTGGGCGGCAACGACCAGCCGCTGACCCTGCTGGTGGCCGAGGGCAGCGGCACCGCCGCCGCCGCCGACGGCCTGGGCACGCTCGCGGACGGCGACGCGGTCACTGCCGCCGGGGTGCTCGGCGGCGGCGCCTTCGCCGCCGAAGGCGGGCGGCTGACCCTGACCATCCCGGCCAAGACCACGGTGGCCAAGCTGGTGGTGTGGCATGGCCAGAAGGGCGAACTGCCCCAGTTCAAGGCCCTGCTCGCCGCCACCGCCAAGCCCAGCGACCTGCACGCCCAGACCAAGGGCGGCAGCCCGCGCTGGGGCGAGGCTGTCAGCCTCGCCGGCGAGCTCGGCACCGAGGCCGGGCCCTACGTCATCGACACCATCACGGTGCCGTTCGAGAACCCGGCCAAGTCCTACATGCGCCTGACCGGCCATGACTTCTTCAAGGATGGGCGCGCCGCGGTATGCACCATGGACGGCGATGTGTGGGTGGTCTCCGGCATCGACGCCACCCTGGCCACGGTCAGCTGGAAGCGCTACGCCACCGGCCTCTTCCAGCCGCTCGGACTGCGCATCGTCGACGATCTGGTCTACGTCATTTGCCGCGACCGCCTGGTGCGCCTGCACGACCTCAACGGCGACGGCGAGGCCGACTTCTACGAGAGCTTCAACTCCGACTGCCCGGTGACCAAGCACTACCATGAATTCGCCATGGACCTCGAGACCGACAAGGAGGGCAACTTCTACTGGTGCAAGGGCTCCAACCTCGACAACAAGCCGAACAGCTTCACCAGCGAGCTGCAAGGCTGCATGCTCAAGGTGAGCAAGGACGGCTCGGCGCTGAGCCGCTACTGCACCGGATTGCGCGAGCCCAACGGCATGGGCGGTGGCGACGGCTACCCGCTGCTGTGCAGCGACAATCAGGGCAACTGGACGCCGGTCGACCGCATCAACCTGGTCAAGCAGGGCGGCTTCTACGGCTACATGGGCACCGCCCACCGCACCCCGGCCCCCGCCACCTACGACCCGCCGATCTGCTGGACGCCCTACAACCTCGACAACTCGCCGGGCGGCCTGACCTGGGTCAACAACGCGCACTGGGGCCCGCTCAAGGACCGCCCGATCGGGCTGAGCTACGGCAAGAGCGTGGCCTTCCTGGTGCTGATGGAGGAGGTCGAGGGCACGCCCCAGGGCGGCATCGTGTTCTTCCCGCTGCGTTTCGCCTCCGGCACCATGCGCGTGCGCTTCAACCCCAAGGATGACCAGCTCTACGTCACCGGCATGCGCGGCTGGCAGACCAACGCCACCCAGGAGGGCGCCTTCCAGCGCATGCGCTACACCAACAAGCCGGTGTACATGCCCAACGCGCTGCACATCCATCCCGACGCGGTGGAGATCGGTTTCGACCAGGCGCTCGACCCCGCCACCGCGGGCGAC
>JAYVMM010000130.1:0-3680 GCA_043758975.1 Planctomycetota bacterium
AGGCACATGCTGGAGAACTTCATGCGCTCGGCGTAGGCGCCGGAGATCAGCGCCGGGGTGATGATGGCGAACATCAGCTGGAAGAGCATGTAGGTGCCGTGGTTGATGCTGGCGCAGTAGGCGCCATACGGCCCCGGCACCAGCGCGCCGGCGGGGGTCTTGAGCTGGACCTTGCCGTCCTTGGCGGCCTCGAGCACGATCGCATCGCGCTTCGACTCGGTGATGACATGGTCGAGCAGCACGTAGCTGGCGCCGCCCCAGAAGTTGGCCGAGGGCAGCGGCTCGCTGCGCGGCGCCCCCTTGTCGTCCTTGAGCACCGCTCCCTTGGCGTCAGTGAGCTCGTGGCTCGCCCCCGGCCCGAAGGCGATGGAGTAGCCGAACAGCGCCCACAGCACCGACACCAGGCTGGCGATGGTCAGCGACTGCATCATGGTCGCCAGAACGTTGCGCTTGCGCACCATGCCGCCGTAGAAGAGCGCCAGGCCGGGCAGCGTCATGAGCAGGACGAGCGCGCTCGAGACCAGCACCCAGGCGTTGTCGCCGGGGTTGAAGGCCGCCTCGTTGACCGCGTCGGTCACCGCCTTCGTCTGGGCCTCGAGGGCGGCGAGCCGCTCATCGACGGTCTTGGGCTTGTCGGCAGGGGCGGGGGCGGGGGCGGGGGGGACCGCGGTGGAGGTCGCCGCCGGTGCCGTGGTCTCTTCCGCCCAGGCCCATCCGCCGCCGCCACCGACGATACCGCTGACACCCAGCATCAGGGCGGCGACGAGAACGAGGAGACGACGCGCCATGGAGACGGATCCTGGGAGGAGCAGCTGGGTCCAACCGCACACGGTCGGCGCCGCTCACCTGGCAAACGTCTCGCCACATTACCGTGGCGGGTCGGGATCGGCTATTCAAGTATCTGCAGACAAGTTGCTTACAACGTCTGCCTCGGTCAAGCCCTGCAACGTCCGTAACATTCGCCCTGCTGCATCCCTGCGCACCATGATAAATTTCCGCTCAATTTTTGCTCGGGTAGTCAGTTTTCATCAACCTCCTCCCCTCAGATTCCCCTTCCTCCTCTCCCCTCTTCCTTACCTCCCACGGGAACCGCAACCGACCCCCCACCACCGTTCCGCCCGCGCCCGCCCGCGCGCCAGCCCACCCGGTCTGGGGTGCGGACGGCCACCTGGGCGAGCCAGCAAGTAGCGCCCTGGCAAGAGCTTTGGCGTCTGCTCCAAAGCGCGCCCTACTGACACACATGCGCCAGGCTCGCTGGTCCTCGAATTGTGGGGGCCTGCCATAGACCTACCGTGGCCCGGCGCTGCACCGTTCCGGTCAGTGCAAGGGGTCTTGTCCATGGACTATAGCCAGCAAGCACGCACGCCCGGGTGGATGGTCGGCCTGTTCATCATCTTTGCGCTCGCCACCGCCGTCACCTTCGGGTTGTTCGTCTTTCGCCATGCCGAGAAGGCCGCCTACCGCGAGCTCTACGTCCGGCTGCAGGCGGAGATCGGCGGTCTGCGCACCCAGGAACAGCACCTCAAGGGCGAGATCCAGCCCCTGGACACCCAGATCGCGGCCAAGAAGCAGGTCGCCAGCAACCTCGACAAGTCCGACAAGGAGACCATCGAGGACGTCAACCGCCTGGTCGAAACCAATAAGCAGCACCTCAAGGGCATCTCCGACGCCATCGCCAAAGAGGTCGCGACCTACCTCGGCCTGCTCAAGGACGCCAAGGATCGCCGCCTCGAGCTCGGGCAAGAAGAGCAGCGCGCAATGACCAACGAGGGCGACTTCGACAAGAAGCGCGCCGATCTGCGGCTGAAAATCGAGATTGTGTCGCAGGAGATCGAAGGGGTAAAGAAGAAGGGCCGCCAGGCCGCCGCCGACCTCGATGTGCGCATCGCCGAGCTCCAGGACCGCGTGCGCGAGCTCACCGAGCAGCGCGAGGTCGACTCCAAGGAGCTGCGCAGCGACGGTACCATCATCCAGAGCCAGGCCGCCGACGGCTTCGTGGTCATCAACCGCGGCCACCGCGAGAACCTGCGCCTAGGCACCCGCTTCTCGGTGTTCAACCGCCACGGCGGCAAAAACATCATCAAGGGCGTGATCGAAGTGACCAAGGTCGAGGAGCAGGTCGCGGTTGCGCGCGTGCTCTCGGAGGCCGACGGCAACAATCCGATCATCGTCAACGACCAGCTCGCCAACCCGGTCTACGACCCGATGAAGATCCGCGGCTTCGCGGTGCGCGGCGACTTCGTGCATTTCAGCAAGGATGAGCTCAAGCGCTTCATCCTCGAATCGGGCGGGCGTTACGACGAGGATCTGACCACCAACACCGACTACCTGGTGGCCGGCGACCGCTGCGATCCCGCACTGCAGCAGGCGATCAAGCTCGGCATCAGCATCCTCAGCGAGGAGCAGCTGATCGAGAGCCAGCTGTTCCGCCTGCCCAAGACCTCGGACGGGAAGTAAGGAGCGCACCGTGGCCAACTACCGCATCCATCCGATGATGATCAGCGGCCTCGTGCTGCTGGTGGTCTTCACCCTGGTGTTCACCTTCCTGGTCATCCACGAGAGCAACCAGATCTCGGAGATGCTCGACGGAGCCGCTGAAGGATCAGCAAATGCGGGCAAACTGACGCTGACCAAGCTCAAGGCCGAGGAAACCGATATCCTGCGCGAAATCAACAACCACGTCAAAGACATCCAGCTGCGCAAGCGCGAGATCTTCCGCGACGACCTCGCGTTGCAGCAGTACCGCTATTACATCAGCGGCAACAAGGTGCTGGCCGGGGTCTCGACCGCCGACGCCAAGCAGGATGCCGACGGCAAGCCCTACAATGACAGCGGCTGGGTGTCCTCGCGCGACAGCATCGCGGCCTCGGTCAAGACCATGGAATCGCTGCGCGCCGAGCACGAGAGCGACGTACGCCAGAAGTACCCCCTGCTCGAGAACGCGATCAAGAACCGCCAGGACGAGCTCCAGGCGGTGCTCAAGCGCATCAACGACCAGGAAGCCCAGCTGCAGGAGGACCGCAAGCGGCTGGCCGAGCAGCAGGACCTGCTGACCAAGGAGAAGGACAAGGCCGAGAAGGCCAACCGCGAGGACTACAGCCGGCGCGCGACCAAGGTCGGCCAGCTCGAAGACAAGATCCGCAGCCTGCTCGAACTCGAGCTGCACTGGCTCAAGGACCTCGAGCCCGAGGGCCAGCTGCTCCAGGTCTCGCCGGAGTCGCCGCACGTGGTGATCAACCTCGGCTCGGCCGACCGCGTTTCGCCCGGCCTGGTGTTCGAGGTCTTCCAGTACGACCACGGTCGCTATGTCGAGAAGGGCATGATCGAGGTGGTGCAGACCCAGGGCCAGATCTCGACCTGCCGCGTGCTCAGCGTGGTCGATCCCAAGAAGTTCCCCCTCTCGCGCCAGGACTACATCGGCAACCCGGTGTTCAGCACCCATCGGCCCAAGGTCTTCGTGGTCTCCGGCGAGTTCAAGACCCACAACAAGGAAGACCTCGAGATGTTCATCCGCCAGACCGGCGGCATCGTGCGCGACAAGCTCAGTCCCGGGGTCGACTACCTGGTGGCCGGCGAACGTTCCGACAAGGACCAGGACAATGCGCGCGAGTACCAGATCCAGGCCCTGAGCGAAGCCCAGTTGCTGAAGTATGTTAGGCGCGCATTCCAGCCTAAGTGAG
>JAYVMM010000131.1:0-3865 GCA_043758975.1 Planctomycetota bacterium
CGCGCTGCCCCCGCCCCGAAGAGAGAGCACGCCCATGATCACCTCCTTGAGCAATGCCCTCGCCACGAGCGCGCGCAGCGCCCTGCGCGCGCTCGCCGCCGCCGCCCTCTTCGGCGCCGTCCCGCTTGCCTCCCCGGTGCTCGGTGCCGCCGAGCTGCCCGCCCAGCTCACCCTGTTCGACGGCAAGACCCTCGACGGCTGGGAGGGCGTGGCGAGCTCGTGGCGGGTCGAGAACGGGGTGATCATCGGCGAGATCCCCGCCGGCTCCAACCTGGGACGCAACGAATTCCTCTTCACCAAGCGCGAACTGCAGGACTTCGAGCTCACCGTCGAGTACCGCATCACCGGCCTACCGAGCGCGAACTCCGGCATCCAGTACCGCAGCAAGCGCCGCGACGACGGCGAGGCGATCGGCTACCAGGCCGACCTCGATGACGGCGCGGTGTGGCTCGGGCGGGTCTACGAGGAGAACGGGCGCGCGGTGATCGCCGAGCGCGGCACCCGCAACTCGATCGCGCCCGACGGTCGGCGCTGGTCCGAGGCCTTCGCCACCCCCGACAGCTTCAAGGCGCAGATCCACCTCAACGACTGGAACACCTACCACATCCGCATCGTCGCCGGCCACCACGAGCTGTGGATCAACGGCATCCTTTTCAGCACCCTCGACGACAACCAGAGCGGCGCCGCGGCCTTCACCGGGCGCATCGCCTTCCAGCTGCATGCGGGCAAGGGCCCGTCGAAGATCGAGTTCCGCAACCTCGCGGTCACCGAGCTTGGCGCCAGCGAGGCCGGCAGCGCGCGCGCCAAGGCCGCCGCCGCCCCGGGCCCAGGCAGCGCCCCGCTCGGCATCGCCGCCACCGCAGACGACGGCAAGCCGCTCAACCTCGGCTTCGAGACCGGCACCCTCGAGGGCTGGAAGGTCGAAGGCGACGCCTGGGCCGGGCAGCCGATCAAGGGCGATACCGTCACCCCGCGCAAGCCCGAGATGTCGAGCAACCACGCCGGCGAGTATTGGCTGGGCGGCTTTGAGAAGGTCGGCGACCAGGGCACCGGCACCCTCACCTCGCCGGGCTTCACCGTCAACCACCCGTGGGCGAGCTTCCTCATCGGCGGCGGCAAGGACCCCAAGGCGGTGCGCCTCGAGCTGGTCGACGCCCAGAGCAGCGCGGTCATCCTCACCGCCAACGGCGACGACACCGAGACCATGCGCCGTGAAGTGGTGAACCTCGAGACGGTCAAGGGCAAGAAGATCTTCATCCGCATCGTCGACCAGAGCACCGGCGGCTGGGGCCACATCAACTACGACGACTTCATCTTCCACGACCAAAAGCCGAGCTTCGCCCCCGCGGTGGCGCATAGCGCCGGCGGCCGCCAGAACGAGAGCCCGGTGCTGTGGCACCTCGAGGCCAACCCGGCCAAGCCCACCGCGGTCGCATGCCCCGACGCCCAGAAGCTGATCGCCAACATGATGCTGACGCACGGCTTCCAGGCCGAGCTGATCGCCGCCGAGCCCGAGATCCGCCAGCCCATCGCCATGACCTTCGATAGCCGCGGGCGCATGTGGGTGGCCGAGGCCTACAGCTACCCCAACCGCCAGCCCGAGGGCAAGGGCCTCGACCGCATCACCATCTTCGAGGACGTCGACGGCGACGGCAGCTTCAAGAAGCGCACGGTCTTCACCGAGGGCCTCAACCTGGTCAGCGGCCTGGCGGTGGGCTGCGGCGGGGTATGGGTCGGCGCCGCGCCCCAGCTGCTGTTCATCCCCGACCGCAACCACCAGGACAAGCCCGACGGCCCGCCCGAGGTGCTGCTCGACGGCTTCGGCCTGGGCGACACCCATGAGACCCTCAACAGCTTCATCTTCGGACCGGACGGCTGGCTCTACGGCAACCAGGGGGTGTTCAACTCCGCCGCGGTGGGCAAGCCGGGCACGCCCAACGACAAGCGCACCCCGCTGCACGCCGGGGTGTGGCGCTACCACCCGATACGCCATGAGTTCGAGGTCTTCGCCCACGGCGGCAGCAACCAGTGGGGACTCGACTTCAACGAGGTCGGGCACTGCTTCATGACCCACTGCCGCAGCTTCTTCGGCGGCGGCGGCACCTCCTATGTGGTGCGCAACGGCTACTACTGGAACCAGGTCAACTCGAACTACGCGCCCTTCATCTCCAATGCCGGCATCGACGGCGCCCCCGAACTGAAGAACTACCTGCTCGCCTCGGCGCGCTACGACGACGGCGAGGGCGGCGCCGGCAAGCCGGGCTCGGGCGCGATCTTCGGCGGTCATGCCCACGTCGGCACCCTGATCTACCTCGGCGACAACTGGCCTGAGATCTACCGCGACCACGTCTTCACCAACAACATCTTCGGCGCGCAAATGAACCACCAGGAGAACGTGCGCCAGGGTTCCGGCTACGAGACCCTGCACGCCGGCTATGACCTGCTGTGGGAGCCCGATCCGCACTACCTGGCGGTGGCGATGAAGACCGGCCCGGACGGCGCGGTCTACATGATCGACTGGTGCGACCTCCAGCACTGCCACACCCCCGACCGCGAGAAGTGGAACCGCACCGACGGGCGCCTCTACCGCATTTCCTACGCCAAGACCTGGAAGCCGGTCAAGGTGGACCTCGGCGCGATGAGCGACCTCGAGCTGGTCGGCCTGCAGCGCAAGCACAACGACTGGTACTGCCGCGCCGCGCGCGAGCTCCTGCAGGAGCGCGCGATGGGC
The DNA here is from genome assembly GCA_043758975.1 of Planctomycetota bacterium. Lineage (GTDB taxonomy): Bacteria > Planctomycetota > UBA11346 > UBA11346 > UBA11346 > BOG-1363. The sequence continues at coordinate 2,732 of JAYVMM010000131.1, forward strand.
AAGGCGATCGACGCCAAGGCGGTGCAGGCCCTGCACGAGCTCTTCACCACCGCCGCCACCCCCAGCCTCGCCCTGCGCGCGCTGTGGTGCCTGCATGTCACCGGCAACCTCGACCACCCCACCCTCGAGCTGGCGGCCAAGCACGCAGCCGAGGTGGTGCGTGGCTGGGCGGTCCAGCTCGCTACCGAACGCACCAGCGACATGGGCCTGCCGGTCGCCCGCCTCGCCCAGCTCGCCGCAACCGACCCCTCGCCGGTGGTGCGCCTGGCGCTCGCCTCGGCGCTGCCGCAGCTGAGCGGCGACGACCTATGGACGGTGGCCGAGCCGCTCGCCGCCCACGCTGAGGACGCCGGCGACCGCTATCTAACCAAGATGCTGTGGTTCGGCGTGGCGCGCGGCTTCGGCCAGGACTTCGCGCGCGCCCTCGCGCTCGCGGCCAAAACTCACCTCGGCAACCTCGCCGACTCCATCCGCTGGTACGCCGGCACCCAGGGCAAGGGCCGCGACGCGCTGGTCGCCGCGCTCAGCGGCTTGGATGACGCCAGCGTGCTCAAGTCGCTCAAGCTGCTCGCCTTCGCCCTCAAGAGCGAGGCCTCGCTGGCGATGCCGGCGGGCTGGCCGGCGCTCAAGGCGCACATCGACGAGCATGGCGGCGCCGAGGCCAAGCGCATCGCCGACCAGCTGGCGGTGCAGTTCGGCGACCAGGGGGTGCTCGCACGCACGCGCGCCCTGCTCGGCGACGACAAGACGCCCGCCGGCGAGCGCCGCGCGGCCTTCGAGCTGCTCAAGCGCAGCGGCGACCCCCAGGCCGGTCCGGTCTTCGTCACCTTGCTCGACCAGAACGAGTACCGCTCCGAAGTCATCCCCCTGCTCGCGCGCTCCGGCGAGCCGGCGATCTCATCCGCGCTGATCAAGCGCTACGCCTCCTTCAATGAGGCCGACCGCGCCGCCGCGCTCAACACCATGACCGCGCGCACCTCGCTCGCCACCCCGCTGCTCGCCGCCATCCAGGACGGCAGCTTCGACAAGAAGAGCATCGACGCCCTGCGCATCCGCCAGCTGCGCAGCCTCAACGACGCCAACATCAACGCCATCCTCGACAAGTCGTGGGGCAAGATCAGCGACCCCTCGGCC
>JAYVMM010000132.1:0-3496 GCA_043758975.1 Planctomycetota bacterium
ATCGGGTTCGCCTGCGAGCCCCTGCCGGCCTGGCTGCGCGCCGTGCTCACCGCCACCGCCGGCTTTATCGTCATGTGGGGCTACCATATCTTCTGTGAGGTGCGGCTCAGCGGGCAATCGCTCGGCAAGAGGATGACCCAGTTGCGCGTCGTCGATGCCCGCGGATTGCCGGTAGGGCTGCGCCAGTCGCTGGTGCGCAATGTGGTGCGCGCACTCGATATGGCGCCGTTGGGCGGGATCGGCATGGCGTCCTGCCTCATCGATCATCATCGCCGGCGCCTGGGCGATATCGCGGCGGATACGCTGGTGGTGGAGGAGAGGCAGCCGCCGGCTCCGGATCTGGCGGCACTGGCTGCGCGCCGGCAAAACAGCCTGGATACCCCGCGTATCCGCCGCCAAGCCGCTCTGCGCATCGGGCTGGAGGAGCGCGAATTCCTGCTGTCGCTCTGCCAGCGTTCTGAGGGCCTCGACCAGCGCGCGCGCTTCGCCCTCTTCGAGATGGTGGGGGATGATCTACGTTCGCGCCTCGACATCGATCAGGCGCACCTCAGCGGGGAGAACGTAGTGCGCGGCACGCTCGCGCTGCTGTACACCCGTCCCTGAAGCCCGCCTGCCGAAGGCCGCCGATCGGCCCCTCACCGCGCTTTCCCCCGACGCGTCACCGACACCATGGCGCGCGAAATGGAAGGTTGTTGCGATATGCCCCCGCATTTCTAGAAACGGGGGAAAACCCACAATCCAGGAACCCTCTTATGCCGTGCGTCAATCATCCCGACGTGATCACCGGACTGGCTGCCTGCACACGCTGCGGTCGCGATTTTTGCCCCGACTGCGTCATCTCGCTGCGCGGGCAGACGGTGTGCTCGTCATGCAAGGGAGAGGTGGTGAAGGATGTGAAGTCCGGCTCCGTCGCCGGGGAGCTCGACCTTGCCAGCCGCGGGGCGCGGTTCGTCGCCTCGTTCATCGATGGCCTGATCTTCCTGGTTCCGGCAGTGTTCATCATGCTCCCGATGTTCCTGGCGGCGGTGAAGAATCCCGGCGCCAACCAGGGCATGAATTTCGGCTGGCAGAACATCCTGATCCCCGCCATCGCTGCTGTCTACGAGGGCGTCATGCTGGCGAAATGGGGCCAGACGTTGGGCAAGATGGCGCTCAAGATCAAAGTGGTGCGCAGCGATGGCGAACCCATCAGCTCCGGCCAGGCGTGGGGGCGGGGCCTGTCGCGCGGACTGATGGCCATCACCCAGATCCTTGGTTTCATCGACATTCTGATGATCTTCTCGGGCGCCCGCACCTGCCTGCACGATCGCATCGCCAAGACCAGGGTCGTGAACTGGAAGCGCTGAACGATGCCAACGCCTACAGCAGTGGCGGCGAGGTTGAGCCGTGCTCGCAGCTCAAAGGCTTCATACAACGGCGCCTGCTGCCCGCTGTGCCGGGGGGAACTGAGCCGGGGCGGGCGGGTGGACGGACTGCAGCAGTGCAAGCTGTGCCGTAAGACCTTCGATGCCAGCTTCATGAATCCGGTGGAGGATCCGGGGTCGGCGGTGATCCCGATGAGTGCGCAGGGAGAGGCGACCCCGTGCGCCCGGCATGCGCGCAATGCCGCGGAATCCTCGTGCAAGCGCTGTGGCGCGTTCATGTGCTCCTTATGCCGCATCGATAGCGATGGCGGCAGCTACTGCCCCGGTTGCTTCGAGCGACTCAGCGAGGAGGGCGCCCTTCCCAGCGTGCGCACCTCCTTCAAGGATTATGGCCGCATGTCCTATCATGCAGGACTGCTTGGTGCGCTTATGTTCCCGATCATGATCGTTACCGGACCATTTGGGATTTGGTTCGGGATCGTTGGTCTGCGCGCATTCGAGCGCTCGGGTGGGCGGGTCTCCCGCCGCAGCTGCTGGCTGGGGATATGCCTTGGATTGGTCGAGGTGATGATCGGGCTGGTATTCATCATTTTCGTGGTGAGGAGATCGTAATGGCTCCTGCCAGTCGCAATCGCCGTCTTCTCGGCAAGCTGCCGACCATGGGGGACCGCGAGGTGGTCTATCTCTGCGACGATGCGGTCGAATCCGATATCGTCGATGGCTACAGTGTCGAATCGAGGCGGGTTTTTTTCAGCGATGTCCAGCTGATCACCTGGCATCGCCAGTTCAGCGTCGCCGGCCTGTGGATCGGCGGTGGGAGCCTCCTTCTCGCCATCGTGATCTTCGCCTTGCTGCTCTCCATGAAATCGATTTTTGACCCGTTACTGGCCGATAGCGCCCTCTTCTGGATCCTGTTCTGGGTCATCGTGGCGCCCAATATCCCGATCCTGGTATGGTTCCTGCGCCCCTATGCCTACATCACCGTCTTCGGCAAGCGCAATCGTGCGGTGATGCGCTGGCATTTCCACCATGGCAGGTCGCGGCGTGTTTTCGAGGAACTGACGGTGCTGGTGCGCTCATATCAGCAGCGCGCGCAGGCTCAGGTCGTGCACAGCGCCCAGGCGCAGACGGTCGCCGTCATGCCCCAGCCGCCTGCCGCAAGCGCGCAGGATGGCGCCGATGCGATGGCGCAACCTGCGGAAGGAGCGGGCATCCCGCTTCCAACCAACGACCATTCGCCGCGGCCCCTGAGCTGATCCTCGCACCGGAGCGGCCGCCTGATGTCGTCGCCCGGACGCCGATGGGCCAGGCCATGCGCTGAGGCTAATTGGCCCGGAGGCGTAAAACGGGAAAATCCTTCGCTAAGCGGTAACTATTCATACAAAAAATGAGAATTAACGCACGTGGAGAGCTCAGTGCTCTGGTCTCGGCAGGATGTCTGCCGGTCCAACCGGCTCGTCGAAGCGTGAATCATGGCGCTCGGAAACGGGCGAAAAGATCCGGACGAATTATCTGATGGATCCCAGGAATCAGAGTATCATGCAATGATGCCCTTGCCCATATCACCCCCTAAATATTCATTTAGTGAACTCTAGGGTGGGGGGGTATAAACCTCTGCCCGGCCAACGCGATGTTCAGCCGCTTCGGCGAAGAGGGTCTGCAGTCGACCTTCGTCATGGCCAACGTCATCCCGCAGTACCACGACCTCAACGCCGGCGAATGGGAGCACCTCGAGTCGGCGATCAGTGGGCGCGACGGCCAGGGCGGCGGCCTACGGGCCGTTGTGGATCATCAACGGCCCGCTCTACGACGCCCGCCCGGCCAGCCACCAGCTGCGCAATCGCAGGGGAGCCGCGGGCGTACTTCTGCGTGATCCTGCGCCGGCAGGACGGGCGCTGGGATGCGCTGGCGTTCGCCATGCCCAACCAGGAGCGCGTGGCCGGGCCGCTGACGCGCTTCCTCACCACCAATCGCGGTGATCGAGGACGACAGCGGGCTCGACCTGCTCGCCGGGCTGCCGGCGCCAGAGCGGCAGCGGCTGCGCCAGCAGCGCGCCGCGGCGCCCTGGCGCTGAGGGCGCGCTGGCGGACGGCGAGTCGGGAAACAATCCTGCCCGGTGCCGCATGACGCTA
>JAYVMM010000133.1:0-12867 GCA_043758975.1 Planctomycetota bacterium
CAGGCGAGCAGCCCGGCGGCGGCGCTCGCGCACGCGACCGCCGCGATGAGCGCAGCGAGGGTCGGCAGCGGCAGGCTCAGCGGCAGGTCGAAACGCGCGGTCAGCGCCCACGCCAACGGCACCGCCTGGGCCACGCCCAGCACGCCGGCAAGCGCGCCGAGGGTCGCGAACTCCCCCCCGAGTGAGGCCGCCAGCGTGCGCCAGCCCGCGCCCAGCACGGTGAGCAGGGCGGCATCCGCCCGGCGTTCGCGTGCGCTCGCCACCGCCACCCCGGCCAGCACCGCCAGGCCGGCGAGCAGGGCGAAGGCGCCGATGAAGCGCACGGCGACGCCGATCCGCCCCACCATCTCCTCGACGCGCGCCGCCGCCTCGGTGACGTCGAAGGTGGAAACTCCGGGGAAGCGCTGGGCGAGGCTGGCCTGGAGGCGCGTGCGCGCACTCAGATCGAGTGCGGGCACGGCGGCGACCCAGGTCTGCGGTGCATCGCGCAGGGCGTGCGGCGACAGCAGGATGAGGAAGTTTGGACGCAGGCTGGCCCAGCGCACCGCGCGGATGCTGGTGACGGTGGCCTTCAGCGGCACCCCCTGGATGTCGAACTCGAGCACATCGCCGAGCTCGGCGCCAAGGCGCTCGGCGAAGCGCCGCTCGAGCGAGGCCTCGACGGCGGGGACGCCGTCGTCGATCCAGCGCCCTGCGATCAGGCGGTCGTCCGCTCCCGGGCGCTCACGGAAGCTGAGTCTCTGCTCGCGATCGCGCGCCCAGCGTTCGCTCTCGCTGGCGCCGCCGGCGCCGGCGTCCCTGTGCACCCCGGCGTGATCCAGGCCGCGGTAGCGCGCATGCACCATTGGCGACATCGCCAGCCGCCCGCTTCCCACCTCGCCCTCGACGAAGGACCTGAACGGCTCGACCTGGTCGGGCTGGATGTCGATGGCGAACAGGCTGGGCAAGACGCCGCCGGAGGCCTCGCCGATCTCCCGCCCCAGGCTCTCCTGATAGATCGTCAGGGAGGAGAACAGCAGGCAGGCGAGGCTGATGGTGACCAGCGCGGTGAGCGGGCGGAAGCCCGGGCGCGCAAGGTTGGCGAGGCCGTGGCGCAGGGCGAAGGCGCGCGGGCGCAGGCGCGCGAGACCGGCGAGGGCGAGCCCGCCGACCACCGCAGTGGCGAGAGCCCCACCGATGAGGGCGGCGATGAGGATGGCGCCGACGGTGAGCGAGCGCGCCTCGAGCCCAGCCAGCGCGCCGAACAGGCAGGCGCTGGCCACGCCCCAGGCGACGAGCGGCAGGCGCGCGCGCGCGCCGGCGCGTTCACCACGCAGCACGCCGAGCGGGCGCAGGCCGCGGATCTCGAGCAGCGGCAGGATGGCGAAGTCGAGGGTCACGATGAGCGCCAGCGCCATGCCCCAGGCGCAGGCGGCGGCATCGAATGCATGGTGACCGGCCACCGGCAGGGTATCGCGCAGCGCCACCACCAGCAGGTTCTCGAGCGCCACGCCGCCGAGGCCGCCGAGCACGCCGCCGATGATCCCGGCCCCGGCGGCGTGCAGCAGCATCATGCCCAGCACCCGCGCCGGGGTCGCACCCAGCACCTCGAGCATGGCCACGGTCTCGAGTTGCTCGGCGATGCGCCCGCGCACCACCCCCGCCACCCCCACCCCGCCGAGCAGGAGCGCCACCAGCGAGACCAGCCCGAGGTAGTCGCCCAGGCGCTCGAACACCCGCGCCAGCGAATCCTGCGCCTGGCGCGCGGTGCGGATGGTGATGCCGGTGGGGTTGTCGGCGCGCCCGCCGAAGCCGGTGGCGGAGCGCTCGGGCACCCCCCAGCGGTGGCGCAGCGCCTGTGCCAGGGGTTCGCCCTGCTCGGCGTCGGCGGTGGCGACCAGGGTCAGGTGGCGGACGCGCGCCCCCGCGCCGACTAGGCCGGTGGCGGGCAGCTTGGCGGCATCGATCAGCACGCGCGGACCGAGCGCGAAGGGGTTGGCGCCCAGGCCGGGGTCCTCGATCAGCACCCCGGCGATGCGGAAGTCCTGCGTTCCGAGCTTGAGCATATCGCCGACCGCGGCATCGAGGCGGGCGAGCAGCTCGCGCTGGACGTAGACCGCGGGCGCGGCGCTGAACAGGCGGTCCGGTGGACCCGGACCGGCGACGCCGGAGACGCTGAGGGTGCCGTAGAGCGGATAGCCGGGCGCCACCCCGCGCACCTCCACTGCGCCGGCCTTGCCGCTGTGCGGCGCCAGCGCCATGGTCACCAGGCCGAGTTGATCGAGTGCGCGGGCGCCCGGCGGCAGGACCGCGGCGAGGCCCTGGCGCTGAGCGGCCGTAAGCGGCTGGTTGGCGATGACCTCGAGATCGGCGCCGAGCAGCGGGCGGGCCTGCTCATCGAGCGCGCGCGCGATGGTGCCGGTGAAGCTCCCGACGCAGACCCGCGCCGAGACCCCGACCGCGATGCAGGCGATCAGCAGCCAGCTGCGCGCGAGCGCGCCGCGGCCCAGCCACCAGGCCAGGCGCAGGTCGAAAGGCAGCCACCCGGCTGCGGGCCCACTCATGCCGGGCCAGTGCCGGCGGTGGCACTGGCAGCGCCACCGCGACCATCCGCCACCAGCCGGCCATCGCGCAGCGCCAGCACCCGCCCGGCGCGCGCCGCCAGGCGCTCCTCGTGGGTGACCAGCAGCAGGGTCGCGCCCTGGTCGCGCACCACCGCGAAGAGCAGCGCTGCCATCTCCGCCCCGGTGCGGCTGTCGAGGTTGCCGGTCGGCTCGTCGGCGAAGATCAGCGCCGGCGCGGGCGCGAGCGCGCGCGCCAGGGCGACGCGCTGCTGCTCGCCGCCGGACAGCCGCGCCGGCACATGCCCGGCGCGCGCGCCCAGGCCAACGCGCTCGAGCCAGCGGCGCGCCGTGCCCGCCGGATCGCGCTGGCCGCCGAGTTCGAGCGGCACGCGTACGTTCTCCTCGGCGGTGAGGGTGGGCAGCAGGCGATAGGCCTGGAAGATGAAGCCCATGCGCCTGCCGCGGAAGAGCGCGAGCGCGCTCGCGCCCAGCGCGGCGAGATCCTGCCCCTCGACCTCGATGCGCCCGCTGCTCGCACGGTCGAGGCCGGCGATCAGCCCGAGCAGGGTCGATTTGCCACTGCCCGACGGGCCGGTGACCGCGACGCACTCGCCGCGGGCGACGTTGAAGGTCACCGCGTCGAGCACGGTCAGCTCGCCGGCGCTGGTGCGGTAGCGCTTGCTGAGCGCCTCGACCGCGAGCACAGCGTCGTTCATGGCGGCGCGCCCTGGACCAGCGCGCCCTTGAGGAAGGGGTAGAGGTGGGCGGCGATCAGGCGCTGTCCGGCGGCGGTGGGATGGATGCCGTCGGCCTGGTTGAACTCGGGCTTGCCGCCCACCTCATAGAGCAGGAAGGGCAGCAGCGGCACCTGGCGCTCCTCGGCCACCGCCGGATAAAGGGCGGCGAAGGCGGTACGGTAGTCCTCGCCGTAGTTCATCGGCAGCATCATGCCGGCAATCGCCACCCGCACCTTGGCCGCGCGCAGGCGGTCGATGATAGCGAGCAGGTTGGCCCGGCTCATCGCCACCGGCAGGCCGCGCAGGCCATCGTTGGCCCCGAGCGCGACCAGCACCAGGTCGGGCTGGCCCTTGACCAGCCACTCGATGCGCCGCAGGCCGCCGGCGGTGGTGTCGCCCGAAACCCCGGCGTTGACCAGGCGCCAATCGAGCCCGTCCTTGCGCGCGAGTTCCTGGACCTGGGCCGGATAGGCCTCCTCCTCGGTCAGGCCGAGGCCGGCGGTGATGCTGTCGCCGAGGCAGACGATGGTCGCGGCAGCGAGGTCACGCGGAGCGACGAGCGCCATGCCCAGCAGGATGATCGCAGGCCACCGACCCATGCCCGGCATGCTCAGCCCCGGCACCTTCACCTGCCAGCGAAAAGGCGCATCCCTCCACCGCCGCGGGCGACGCCGGGCCCTGGCATGGCGCACGCGCTGCATCCGATCAGAATTTTCCCATCCCACCCCCCGGGGCCGGCGCTGCGCGCAACAGCCGCCGGCGCGCGGGGTACACCCTCGCATGACACCAACCCCGCGCCGCCTCCTGCCGCCCTGCGCCGCCCTCGCCGCCGCCCTGCTCCTGGCCGTCGCCGGGGCCCTCCCCGCCACCGAGCGCGACGACAGCGCTGCCGAGAAGCTCGGCTGGCACCTGGCGCAGAAGTGCTACACCTTCATCAAACTCAGCCTGAGCGAGACCATCGACATCACCAAGTCGCTCGGCCTGCGCTACATCGAGCTCAACCCTTCCCAGCTGTTCAGCAAGGACCGCCCGGAGAAGGTCAACCAGGACAGCTCGACGGAGCTGCGCGAGGCGATCAAGAAGCGCCTCGCCGACGCCGGCATCACCGCCCTCGGCTTTGGCGTGATCAAGCTCGACAAGGACGAGGCCAACGACCGCAAGATCTTCCAGTTCGCCAAGGACCTCGGCATCCAGGTGATCATCTCCGAGCCCCCGGGCGACGCCTTCGGCCTGCTCGATAAGCTCACCGCGGAATACGACGTCAAGGTGGCGATGCACAACCACCCCGAGCCGTCGCCCTACTGGAAGCCGGAGATCGTGCTCGCCACCATCATGGGCCACAGCGCGCTCATCGGCTCATGCGCCGATGTCGGGCACTGGGCACGCTCCGGGCTCAAGCCAGTCGACTGCCTGCACCAGCTCGACGGCCACATCATCAGCCTGCACTTCAAGGACACCAACAAGGTCGGCAAGGGCGCCCACGATGTCCCATTCGGCACCGGCCAGGCCGACGTCAAGGGCATGCTCACCGAGCTCAAGCGCCAGGGCTTCAAGGGCCTGCTCTCGCTCGAATACGAGTCGGGTGCCACCGGCGACCAGCTGATCGGCGAGCTCAAGCAGAGCATCGCCTTCTTCGACCAGACCGCCAAGGAACTCGGGAAATAGGAAAGAGGCGCCGTTCACCCCGCCAGGCGGCCCTCGGCGAGCAGGCGGCGGAACACCGCCACCGTCTCCGCCACGCCCGCGCGCAGCGGGATGCGCAGCAGGCCGGGGTAGTCGCGGCGCAGGGCAGCATCATCGAGGCGGGCCACGATCGGCAGGTCACCGCCCGAGCAGCTGAGCAGGCGCGCCGCTCCCGGCACCTGCTCATCGATGATGGCGATCAGCGCGCGGGTATCGCAGACATCCCCGCCCACCGTGTAGACCCGGCCGTCGCCGGCATCGCGCGCGGCGCAGGCGACGAACATGTCGGCGACCTCGCGCATGTGGATGTAGGCGGTGGCGCCGCTAAACGGAATGTCGAAGGGCTGGCCGAGGACCGCCGCCGCCATCGCCCGGGTGGGGAAGCTGGTCATGCCGGCGTCGCGACCGGGGCCATAGACGGTGAGCGGGCGCAGCCCGACGCTGGCGATGCGCTCAGTCGACCAGTAGGCCTTGGCGGTGTACTCGTTGCAGAGCTTGTAGGCGCCGTAGTGGGTGGTCGGGCGCAGCGCGGAAGCGTCGCCGACCGCCTCAGTGCCATAGTCGGCGTCGGGGCCGAAGACCGCCGCGCTCGAGGCGTAGACGATGCGCGCACGACGTCCGCCGCCCGCCGCCCGCGCCTTGACCGCCTCGAAGACGTTGAGCGTGCCGATGACGTTGACGCGCGCGCCGGCGACCGGATCGCTGCGGCAGCTCGGCACCTGCAGCCCAGCGAGGTGGATGATCGCCTGCGGATCGACCGCGCGCACCAGCTCGGCGACCGCCGCCGTGTCGTCGATGGCGAGCGCGTGGAAGGGCAGCGCGGCGATCTCCTGCTCGCTCAGCAACAACCGCCAGCGCGCCGGATTGCGCGCCAGGTCGGTCACCACCGGACGCTCACCGTCGTCGAGCAGGCGACGGATGATCCAGCTGCCGAAGAAACCGCAGCCGCCGGTGATGAGGATGGGAGCGTTGACCATGGCGGCTTCCTTGGACTGGACGACGGCGCGGCGCGTGCGGCTAGGGCGCAGGCGCGCGCCACACCGCGCCGTCGGGGAAACGGTTGGCGGCGAGCGCTCGTGCGCTGATCACCGCGCCATAGCCGGGCGCCTCCGGCGGCCAGTAGCGCCCCGCGCGCAGGCGCGCCGGGTTCTCCAGCTCGTCGGCGAGGTGGTTGACGAATTCGATGACGCGCCCGCTCAGGCTGCCGCTCACCGCAATGTAGTCCCACATCGAGAGGTGCTGCACGTATTCGCACAGCCCGACCCCACCGGCATGCGGGCACACCGGCACGCCGCTGCGCGCCGCCATGAGGTAGACCGAAAGGATCTCGTTCACCCCGCCCAGGCGGCAGCTGTCGATCTGGCAGTAGTCGATCGCCTTGGCTTGCAGCAGCTGCTTGAACATCACCCGGTTGTGGCAGTGCTCGCCGGTGGCGACCCCGATGCCGAGCGGGCGCAGGGCGGCGGCGATGGTGGCATGGCCGAGGATGTCGTCAGGGCTGGTGGGCTCCTCGATCCACAGTGGGCGGAAGGGTGCGAGGCGCTTCATCCATTGGATCGCCTGCCCCACTTCCCACACCTGGTTGGCATCGACCGCGAGCCGGCGCTCGTCGCCGATCACTTCGCGGATGATGCGCAGCCGGCGCAGGTCGTCGTCGAGGTCGCGCCCGACCTTGACCTTGATCAGGTCGAAGCCGGCATCGACTGCCTCCTGGCACAGCCGGCGCAACTTATCGTCCGGGTAGCCGAGCCAGCCGGCCGAGGTGGTGTAGGCGGGGTAGCCGCTGCGGCGCAGCTCGGCGATGCGCGCGAGCTTGCCCGCGTCCTGGGTGTGCAGCAGCTCGCGCGCCTGCGCCGGCGTGAGGGCGTCGTCGAGGTAGCGGAAGTCGATGCAGGCGACCAGCTGCTCCGGCGTCATCTCGGCGAGCAGCAGCCACAGCGGCCTGCCCGCCCAGCGTGCCCACAGATCCCACACCGCGTTGACCAGCGCGGCGGTGGCGAGGTGGATGACCCCCTTCTCCGGACCGAGCCAGCGCAGCTGGCTGTCGCCCACCAGCCGCCGCCAGAAGCGCGCCGGCTCGGCGATCAGCGCCTCGAGGGTGGCGCCGACCACGAGATGCGCGAGCGCGTGCACGGCGCCGCAGCACAGCTCATTGCCGCGTCCGATGGTGAAGGTCAGGCCATAGCTGGTGAGGCCCGGACGGTCGGTGCGCAGCACAACGTAGGCCGCCGAATAGTCGGGGTCGGGGTTCATCGCATCGGAACCGTCGAGCCCGCGCGAGGTCGGGAAGCGGACATCGTGGACATCGACGCCGATGATGGTGATGGGCATGGGCGGTGCGCTCAGGTCAGGCGGTAGACCCGACGCGCGGTGAGCGCGCACAGCTGCTTGCGCTCTTCGGCGCCGAAGCCGGCGATGGCGGCGAGGAAGGTCTCGGTCCAGCGCTGGTAGGTCGCCGCCAGCAGCACCACCGGCCAGTCGCCGCCGAACATGCAGCGCGCGGGGCCGAAGCAGCTGATGGCGTGCTCGATATAGGGCGCGAGGTCCGCCGCACGCCAGGACCCCGGTTCGGCCTCGGTGACCAGGCCGGAGATCTTGCAGCTGACGTTGGGCAGACGGGCGAGCGCGCGCAGGTCGCTGCGCCACGGCTCAAGCTCGCGCGCGCGGATCGCCGGCTTGGCGCAATGGTCGAGCACGAAGCTCACCTGCGGACAGCGCTCGACCAGCTCGCGCACCGCCGGCAGCTGGTCCTTGCGCGCGCAGAGGTCGAAGCTCAGGCCATTGCGCGCCAGCTCAGCGACCCCGCTGATGAACTCCGGACGCGCGCAGAAGGCGGGATCGGCCTCGCCCTGGATCAGCCGGCGCACGCCGCGCACCAAGGGCAGCGAGGCGAGCGCCTCGAGGAACGGGCGCACCGCCTCTCCGCGCTCGACCGGCGCAAAGGCGACGATGCCTGCCAGGCGCGGGGTGGTGCGCGCCAGCTCCGACACCCAGTGCGCCTCCTCGAGGGCCTGACTGGGGTCGCAGTCGCACTGCACGAACACCAGCTGCTCGAGCGCGAGGCCGGCGCTGGCGGCGGCGAGGTCGGCGGGCAGGTAGGCGCGGTTGAGCAGCGCCACCTCGTCGAGCCAGCGGTAGCGCAGGCGCGTAGGATCCCAGAGGTGGAGGTGGGCATCGACGAGCGGCTCAGCCATGTTCGCTGCCTCCTGTGTTCCTGCCGCCGCGGGAGCTCATGCCTCGGCCACCACCGGATTGCTCAACTCGCCGATGCGTTCGATGGCGATGGTCACGTGGTCGCCGGGCACCAGCCAGCGCGGCGGCTTGGCCGCCATGCCCACCCCGTGCGGGGTGCCGGTGAGGATCACCGTCCCCGGCAGCAGCGTGCTGCTGCCGCTGAGGAAGCTGATGATCTCGGCGACGCTGAAGATCATGTCCGCGGTGGTCCAGTCCTGCACGCGTGCACCGTTGAGGATGGTGGCGATGGCGAGCTTTTGCGGATCGGGGATCTCGTCGGCGGTGACCAGGCACGGCCCAAGCGGGCAGAAGGTGTCGAAGGTCTTGCCGCGGCACCATTGGCCGCCGCCCCATTGGATCTGCCAGTCACGCGCGCTGACGTCGTTGGCGCAGGTGTAGCCGAGCACATGCTCGAGCGCGCGTTCGCGGCTGACGTTCTTGCACGCCTTGCCGATCACCACCGCGAGCTCGCATTCGTAATCGACCTGCTCGCTCGCCAGCGTGCGCGGAATGACGATCGGGCCGCCTGGGTCCTGGAGGGTATTTGGCCCCTTGGCGAAGAGCACCGGTCGACTCGGCACCGCAAGGTTGCTCTCCGCCGCATGCTTGCGGTAGTTAAGGCCGATGCACCAGATCATGCGCGGCTGCAGTGGCGCGAGGATGGCGGCGATCTCGACCCTGGTGGTGGTGACGGAGAAGTCGGCGAGGAGGTCGCCAGCGAGCGACAGCGCGGAGCCATCGGCCTGGAGGGCAGCATGGCCGGTACGACCGGCGCGGTCACGGTAGCGGACGATCCTGATGGGTCACCTCGGGGTCAAGGAGTGGCCTAGGATCGTGCGCTTGGGCGCGCCGCCTCAAGGGCCGGCAGCCGTCGGGCCGGGACCAAGCAGCCCGCCCCCCCTCGCCATCCCAACCGCCGTCCCCACCGGGGTTTCCATTTCCCTTCCAGTTGGAGGGAGCAGTCCCCGGCCAGTGAGGCCGGCCTTGACCGCCACCGCGCCTATGGAGTACGCTTGCCCTTTAGCGGCACGGTGCCAGACCCCCAGACCCCGCCAGTCGCCGCCGACTCCACCCCGGAACAGATCGGGAACTTCCGTATCATCGGCAAGCTCGGCCAGGGCGGCATGGCCACCGTATTCCGGGCCGAGCAGGGTGACTATGAGCCTGGGATGACAGACGATGAGCCCTTGGGTGTGTGCTCGATTCCAGCCTCGCCAACATCCCATATTCGATCGTGACTCCTGCACTTAAGGTGGGGGACGACCGCCGCCAACATGTTCCGGAGTGGTCGTCGGAGCGAGCAGCCGGAGCGAGAAAGTGCTGCCCTGATCCGGCTTGCTCTCAACAAGCAATTCAGCTCTCATGCGTTCGGCCGAGGCGCGGGCGAGACTCAGCCCAATCCCATGAGATCCACCAGACTTTGTCGTAAAAAATGGATCGAATAGCTGACTCATATGTTCCTCTGAGATGCCAGGTCCTTGATCACTGACGGTGAGCACCGAGCCAGGCCCTACGCCAACGCGAATTTCACGCAGATTCGCTTGCTTATCGACTACTGCCTCACAGGCATTTCGGATGAGGTTCATGGCGATGAGACGTATGCCAGCCGCATCACCAAGAACCGCAATCCGATTCAATGGCCGATTCCAGAGGATAACCGCGTTAGTGAGCGACAGCCATTGGTCTCGCTCGGCCAATAATCGATCGATCAATTCCGTTAAATCCAGAATATGCAGTGGCAAAGATCTGCCGGGACTGGCCAACGACCGCAAATGCTCGACGGTCAACGACATGGCCGTAATGTTCTGCTTCATTCGGTGGAAAATCTGTTGGATATGGTCCGGCGTTGGCTCCCGACCACATTGACGAATTAAATGCAAACCATCAATGTCAACTTGAGCGGATGATAGTGGTTGACCTAGTTCGTGGGCCAATCCGGCTGAAAGCGTACCAAGCCACACTAATCGCCGCTGCTCCAACTCACGCTCATTCCGCCTATGGAGCTCAGCCAGACTGAGGGCGAGTTCATGTACCGTTCGTCGCCGATGGTATTCGAGCGTCATCGTGGAGACAGCAATTGCAATCAAGCTGGAGCCGACGACTAACCAGACGGCTTGTTGAGCAATGCCAAGCATCACGGCTTGATCAGCCGCGATAACGTGAATTTGCTCATAGAGATACGCACGCGCGGCCACGGCACCTCCCACCACGATGGACACTGCCCCCAGCAAGGGCCAACGCAGCACGTACGTCATACGTCGCCCTCTGCGTGTCCGCCAAGCAGCCCATAGCGCTTACGGAGAGTGTACAAGACCTTGCGAGTCACGCCTAGGTAACTCGCAGTTCGTACAGGCGAACCGTGATTGAGATCGAGCGCAGCGATAACCAGGGCTTTTGTCCAGGAATCGATATCCAGCCCCTCAGTAGGCATCTCGAGATCGCCCGGAAGTCGACTTAGGACACATCGTCGTGGTGCCCCTGAACCGGAAGAAGGCCTTGGCAGCAAGTCGATCAAATGACGTTCTTCCAGTTCCTCCCCGTCATGGAATACACTGGCTTGCTCTAAGAGATGATACAGTTGCCGAACATTCCCCGGCCAGGGGTACGCACGAAGTGCGCGTTCGGCGGATGTATGCAGGTGGACAAAACCCCGCCCAAGGTTGAGGCGGATGCGCATGAGAAATGCGCGGGCAAGCGGTGGGTTGTCCTCGTCCCGTTCACGTAAGGGAGGAATACGAAGATGGCCAACTTTGAGTCTATAATAGAGGTCTTCACGAAAACGACCGCTTCGCACGCGCTCCAGGAGATCCGCATTGCAAGAACAGATAACACGCGCTTTCAACCGCTGCAGTTGGTTGGAACCAACCGGGTACCAGTTGCGCTCCTCGATTATGCGGAGCAGTTTTGCCTGTTGGTCTGCTGGCAAATCAGCGATTTCGTCAAGCAGAATTGTGCCACCTGCTGCAAGCGCCAGTTTCCCTACGCTGCCGGTGGCTAAGGCGCCAGTGAAGGCCCCTGACGAGTAGCCGAATAATTCGGATTCGAAGAGACCGGGAGCTATAGCTGCGCAGTTTAATGCAATAAACGGTCCACTGGTCTCATAGCCGCCATGATGGATGCGCCGGGCAATCAATTCCTTGCCGCTCCCCGTTTCCCCCTCAATCAGACAAGGGAGATCTGGCGCGTCATGCAATCGATCGGCAAGCGCGACAACATGGGCAAATGCAGAACCGCATACAACTAGTCCGTCAGCTTCCTGGCGGACCACCATCACGCTCATAGAGGGCTCAGCGGAGGGCTCTCGTGGCTCTAAGCGCCCAAGAAGTCTATTTAGCTCATTGACATCAATTGGCTTACGGATGTAGTCGATAGCCCCCAGGCGTAGCGCCCTGATAGCGGTTTCGGCATCGCCAAACGCTGTCATCAGCGCCAAAGGTGGGGGGTGGTCGCACGATTCAAGGGCTTCAAGAAGGTGAAGGCCGTCCATTCCGGGCATGCGCATATCACTGAGAATCAATGCCGGCTGATATGTGTACACTTGCTCCAAACCCGCCTGTCCATTCGCGGCCTGCTCGACTGAATGTCCAAGCTGCTGTAAAAGCCCGGCAACACTCTGCCGTGCTTCAGCGTGATCATCGATGAGCAGGATTTTCATCGGTGTCTGATCTCAGCATACCATAAAAAGTGAATGTGGGCGACTGACTAATGGGCAGAACGGCCCCGGTGGGGCGAGCATAAGGGCACAAATGCCCTGGTGGACGATCACAGAGATCAATAGACGGCCCTGGACGCGCAAACTGATGGCACGAGTCATGCTAGGAGCTTACTACCGAGGACCCCCTATGCACGCACACAGTCGCTCCCGTGCCCGCGATGGCATGACTCTGGTTGAGGTCGTCATGGCCATGACCATCATGGTGGTTGGTCTGTTCACGGTCTTCGATTCGCTTGTAACCTCACAGCATGTCAACGACCGCGCAACCAACCAAGCGCTTGCCTATCAGGAAATCCAAGCCCAGATCGAAACCGTGCAGTATTTGCCGTTTGTCACCGTAGCGCAAGATTTCAAGGGCCTCTCTTTCGCCGTGAAGGGCTTGCGGGTCGCGGTCGGTTCACCGAGCGTCGGGACGGTGACCAATCTCGCAAATCCCAATCCGGAAGATACCACCCTCGCGCCCAATCCCAACCTCTTCCCCGCAAATGCCACAAAGCTGCCCCTCCGCTTTCGCGCACATTGGGTTGACGCCGAGGGAGATGCTATTGTGGAGGTAGTCTATATACTCGTTTACCGTGGCATTTGATCGGAGCCCTGACATGTCGCACCTCCCTCGATACGGCTTTTCCCTCCTGGAAGTCATGGTCGCCGTCACTGTTCTCGGCTTGATTACGACTTTGGTCACACAAAGTCTGGACATGGGGTCGCGCATGACGCAACGGCTGTGCCTCCAGTCCGACATCAATAATCAGGCCAATACCGTGCTCAATCAACTAGCCCTGGAATTGCGCACTGCCAGTGGGGCCAATACGCAATTAAAGATTCCCGACGCGAGCTTGAGCACACCTACCCAGACAGTCTATAGTTATGCCGTCAGCACCGGGATCGGTATGACTGGCTCGGGGCCGACGGCGTCCTGGACGACGACTTATGAACCGATGCTCAGATCGCTTAC
>JAYVMM010000134.1:0-1772 GCA_043758975.1 Planctomycetota bacterium
GCTCGCCGCGAAGCTGGAGAGCAGATAGGGCAAGTTGGAGGCGGCCTCGCCCCCCTCGCCAGCGAACTGATGCAGCACGGTATCGCGCTCCAACGGCACCTGGCCGCAGAGCATGAGGTAGATGCGGTAGCGGTCGTAGATCGACTCGTATCCACTGAGCGTGCGCTCCTTGAGCTCTAGGCGGGAGGTGAGGTCCTTGGCCAGCCTGGCGGCGGCGCCGGCGATCAGCGGCGTCCCGGTGTTCTTGAGGTAGGTGCTGCGAATCTGATGCGACAGATCGGAGGACAGCAGCAGGGACGGGTAGAGCCCCCAGGGGATGCCGCTGCGCGACTCGAAGGACTGCAGGCTGGCGAACAGCTGGTCGGGCAGGCGCTCGCCGTCCTTGGCGGCAGCGTCCCCGGCATGCATGCGCTTGCCGATGAGCGCGAGATCGTCGAGCAGCGCGGAACCCTGGGCATAGCCCTGGAAGAGATCGATGATAGCCACCGCCGCTAGCGCGGCGGCGACCGCGCCGAAGGCGATACGTTGCACCTGTTGGCGGCGCAGCGCCTTCTCGCTCACCCGCGCCAGGCCCTGGTCGCGCGGGATGATGTCGGCGAACGGCGCATTGAGGAAGTAGGAGCGCTGCTCCTGAGGTGCGACGCTCACCAGGCTGGTTTCGCCCAGCCCGATCGAGCTCATCACGCGGTCGATCGGCACCCCGCCCTGGGCCGCGCTGGTGAAGTAGAAGCCGCGCAGCCAGGCGCTCTCCTGGAACGGGTTGGGGCGGGTTAGGGCGGCGATGTAGTGACCGATGCGCCGCTTGAGCAGGGAGAACTGGATGGGAAAGAGCAGGGCGCTGCGCTGGTGGTCGCCGCTATCTTCGCCCGCGCTCGCGGCCAGCGAATCGATGCGGCGCAGCCCGAGCACCTGGTAGAGGCGCTGGAATTCCTCATCCACCTGCGCCTGGATGCCCTGCGGCCCGCTGTCGACGTGCTCGAAGCTGCAGCCCCATACCTGGGCCCGCTCCTCGAGTGTGCAATGGGCGAAGAATTCGCTGAAGCCATGCAGGCGGTCGCAGTGGCTAAAGACGAGGTGGACCGGGAAGACGAGATGCAGGCGTCCGGCGATCTCGTCGAGGCGGTCGCGCAGAACCTGGGCGTGGTCGCTGAGGCGGTCCTCCTCAAGCGCGAGCAGATCCGCGATCGACACCACCAGCACCACCCCATCGACCGGGCAGTCGCGTCCGGTGCCAGCGAGCAGTCGGATGAGCTCGAGCCATTCGCGATGGCGCGCCGCTTCGCTGACATAGGCACCGCAGCAGTCGATGAACACCGCGCGATCGGCGTACCACCAGTCGAGCGTGCGGGTGCCGCCAGCGGCGGCATTGGCGCGGTGGCCGAGGCCGACAAAGGGGAAATTGAGGCCGGATTCGCGCACCGCCGCGGTCTTGCCCGCGCCCGGGGGGCCAATGACCAGGAACCATGGCATGTTCAGCACCGCGGCCTTGCCGGCGCGGGTGGAGCGCAGCGACTGGACGCCGGAATGGAACTGGTGGGCGAGCTGGCCGAGGGGATCGACGCTCGCGCTTGCCACCGCGCTGGTGGACGCCTGACGGCGCAGCATCGCCTCGATGCGCATTTGGCGGGTCACCGCGAGTACACGCTGGACCAGGTACAGCACCAGCCAGACCGCGAGGATGGCGAAGATCACTATGAAGCGATGCTGGCTGCTGAAGCCGAGGAATTCTCCGCCCAACCACACGATGGCCGACACCACCAGCAGGGCCACTA
>JAYVMM010000135.1:0-4883 GCA_043758975.1 Planctomycetota bacterium
GCAGGATAAGCAGGATAAGCAGGGTCAGCAGGGTCAGCAGGGTCAGCAGGGTCAGCAGGGTCAGCAGGGTCAGCAGGACAAGCAGGGTCAGCAGGACAAGCAGGGTCAGCAGGACAAGCAGGGACAACACGGGCAGAAGCCTGATGGCGACCCTGGCCATGCGGGTCCTCAGTCAGGCCAAGGGGAGCAGCAGCAGGCCGGAGGAGGAGGCGCACACGGCACCGCGGAAGATGCCGCCATCCAGGCTCAGCGGATCAACCAGGCAGCCGCCAACCGCTGGCTGGACCAGCTGCCCAAGGAGAACCGCGGCGTGCTGCGCTACCAGCTCCTCGAAGGCGGCGAGGCGCAGCCGCGCCACCAGGGGAAGACCTGGTGATGCGCCACGCGCAGCGGTACCTGGGATGGGAGGCTCACGGCTGGGCGCGCCTGGCGCTCCTGCTGCTGGGCCTGGGCGTCTTCATTCCAGCTGGCGAGGCCACCCTCAAGCTCCCCGATCCCCTCACCCCGGGCGCGGCCCTCGAAGCAGAGCTGGTGGTCACCGACATCACCCAGACGGTGCAGGACATCCAGCTGCCCCCAGTGGCGGGAGTGAGCTGGCGAGTGAACGGGACCTCCTCCAACGTTTCGATACTCAATGGCGAGGTCCATCGCAGCTACACCGCCAACATCAGCCTGCGCATCACTGGCACGGGCGCGGTGGTCTTCCCGCCTATCACCCTGAGGCTGAGCGACGGCAGCACGCTGAGCACCGCCGCCGTCACCGGCAAGCTGGAGGCGGCCAACACCGCCCTGGTCGGCGAGGCCTATGCCGAGGCCTCCTTCGACCCCGCCCACATCGCGCCCGGCGAGCCGACCACCCTGGTCTACCGCATCTTCCTCAAGCAGGATCGCGACCGCGCGATCAAGGAGCCGGGCCTCGCCCCGCCGTCGGGCACCATCAGCCTGGGCGAGAAGCAGGAGAGCAGCGGCACCACCAGCGATGCCGCCGGCGAGCGCTGGACGGTGCAGACCTATCGCTGGCCGCTGACCGCATCCCAGCCCGGCACCATCGAGGCGCGCGGACAGCAGGAATTCTACCGCTGCCGGCGCGACTTCTTCAACCGCCTGGTCGCCCAATCCACCCTCCAGCTGGCGATCCGACCGGCGAGCCTGACCGTCGAGGCGCTGCCCGCGAACGGACGCCCGGACGATTTCTCCGGCCTGTTCGGCCCGCTCGAGCTGAGCGCCACCATCGAGCGAGCGCGCATCAGCGCCGGTGAGGGCACCGTGCTCGAGCTGAGCGTGCGCGGAGGCCAGGTCGAGCTGGTGCCGCGTCCGGCCTTCACTCCGCCTGGCGGCCTGCAGGCCTACGCCAAGGACGAGGTCCCGGCCAAAGCCACCGGCGGTGAACGGCGCTTCCGCTGGGACCTGGTACCGACCCAGCCGGGCAGCTACGCCATTGCGCCCTTCAGCCT
Source organism: Planctomycetota bacterium (assembly GCA_043758975.1). GTDB lineage: Bacteria > Planctomycetota > UBA11346 > UBA11346 > UBA11346 > BOG-1363. The sequence continues at coordinate 1,455 of JAYVMM010000135.1, forward strand.
GCCGTACTACGACCCGGCGATGCACAGCTACCGCCGGGCCACCTCGCCGGCGCTCTCGCTCACGGTCTTGCCGGGGCGCACGCGCGAGCTTGCGGTCAGCGGCGGAGCGGTGGGCGGGCACGGTATGAGCGTCCCTGCACCCGAGCGGCTCGAGCTCCCGCCGCCGCTGCGCGGCCAGGCGAGCTCGCGCCCGCACGACCTGCTCGCCTGGCTGGCCCTCGCTGCCGGCCTCGCCCTCGGCGCCGGGGCCGGCGCCCTCCAGCGGCTCGCCCGGCGCCCGCCGCAACCCGCCCATCGCGGCCAGACGCTCATGCGCGCGGTGCAGGCGCGCGACGCCGAGCAGGTCTGGCGCGCGGCGCAGGCGCTGTTGCCCGAGCTCCAGGACCAGACTCTGCGCGCCGCCGCGCAGCGCCTGCTGCAGGCAGGCGAACTCGCGCGCTTCGGCGGGCAAGCGCTCCCCGCCGGCCTCGATGATGATGCCCGGTTGCTGGCGGGGCGGCCATGAGACCGCCTCTGCCATGGGCGGTCGCCCTGCTGCTGCTCGCGCGCGCCGGCGCGCACGCCGCCGACGATCCCTATCAGCTGTGGAGCCACAACCGCCCGCAGGACGCCATCCCTGCGCTATTCCAGCAGGCCCAGGCCAGCGACCGCTGGGACGCCTGGCTCGATCTCGGGCTGGCCGCCGCCGCCGCCGGCGAACGCGGGCGCGCCGCGGTGTGGCTGGTTACGGCCCACAGCCGCGCTCCCGAGCGCGAGGAGCCGCGCGCCGCCCTGCGCGCACTCGGCACCGAGCTGCCGCCGAGCTGGCACGCACGCTGCGGACCCGTGGCCTGGCCGGGCAGCGGCTGGACCGGGGTGGCGCTGCTCGGCTTGGCCGGGGGCGCGCTCGGCTATGCCCTGGTGGCGCGCCAGGCGCGCCGAGCCGCCCTGCTGGCGGCGGCCCTCGCCGCCCTCGGCGCCGCGCCCGGTATGATCGCGCGCATCCTCGATTCCCGCGTGGACCTGGTCGCGGCGGTGCGCGACACCCAGCTGCTCGACAGCACCGGCACCCCGACCGGTGCGGTCGCCGCCGGCACCGTCGCGGTTTCGGACCGGGCGGCGCCGTGGGCCGGCCGCCTGCGCGTGACCCTGCCCGACGGTCGCCGGGGCTACCTCGCGCTCAGCGACACCCGCACCGACGCCGCCGGCGGACCATGATCGCTCCCGGCAATTGAACCGCCGGAAAAGCGCCGACACTCAGCGCCGGCCACCGCCATGACCACCGCCGCCCCCGTGCTCGATGCCGACCAGGCCACTCGCATCGCCCCGCGCTGGCATGTCGTCCTGCTCAATGACGATGACCACACCTACGACTACGTGATCGAGATGCTGATGCGCCTGTTCGGCCATTCGACCGAACACTCCTTCCAGCTCGCACGCGAGGTCGACCGCACCGGACGGGTGATCGTCACCACGACCAGCCGCGAGCGCGCAGAGCTCAAGCAGGAGCAGATCCACGCCTACGGGCGCGATGATCGCCTGGCGCGCAGCCAGGGCTCGATGAGTGCCGATCTCGAACCCGCCGAGTGAGCGGCGAGGCCGCCGGCAGAGCTTGCGCACCACGGGCGCAGACGACACTGCCGCCATGCCGAGCACCGCCCTCACCTTCGCCACCGGCGCCGAGCACCGCGCCTGGCTCGCCACCCAGGCGCCGCTGCCGCGCGGCTTTAGCGTCGGCAGCACGCGCTTCCAATTCACCCCCGTCGAAGTGCACAAGCCCTCGGCCATGACCTTGACGGTAATCGCCCTCGATCGACCGACCGCATCCTTCGCCCTGATGTTCACCCGCAACGCCCTGCCCGGGGCGCCGATCATCATCGGGCGGCGGCGGCTGGCAGGCGACACCCTCGGCGCGGTAGTGATCAACAACAAGATCAGCAACGTCTGCGCGCCGGCGGGTGAGGCCGCCTCCGAGGCCGTGTGCACCGGTGCGGCGGGCATCCTCGGCCTGGCGCCGACCCAGATCCTGCCCTGCTCGACCGGGGTGATCGGCTGGCGCCTGCCGGTTGAAGCGATAATCACCGCGCTGCCCCAGGCCACCGCCAGCCTGCAGCGCGACTCCATCCTGCCCGCCGCCGACGGCATCGTCACCACCGACCTCTATGCCAAGATCCGGCGGCGGACGGTGGGCGCGGGCAGCATCGTCGGCATCGCCAAGGGCGCGGGCATGATCGAGCCCAACCTCGCCACCATGCTGGTCTACCTGCTCACCGACCTCGCGGTGCCGCGCGACGTCCTGCGCCGCGAGCTCGCGTCCGCCGTCAGCCTGAGCTTCAATCGCATGTCGATCGACAGCGACACCAGCACCTCGGACACCGTGGTGGCGCTGTCCTCCGGCGAGATCCCCTGCCCAAACCTCAATGAACTGCGCGGCGCGCTCGCGGGCGTGTGCTCAGATCTCGCCGAGGACGTGGTGCGCAACGGCGAGGGCGTGCACCACGTCATGCGCGTCGCCGTCACCGGCGCCCCCGACCCCGAGCTCGCCGCCGCGGTGGGCAAGGCGATCGTCAACTCCCCGCTCTTCCAGTGCGCGGTGTGCGGCAACGACCCCAATGTCGGGCGCCTGGTGATGGCGATCGGCAAGGAGGTCGGCGCGCGCCGGGCAGGCCTCGACCTCACCCGCCTGCGCCTGACCATGGGCGGGCTGACCCTGTTCGCCGACGGCGTCTTCCGCCTCGACCCCGCGGTCGAGGCGGGGCTGGTGGCCCATCTCCGCGCGGCCGAGCTCTACACCAGCACGCCGCCCGCCGATGGCCTGACCTTCGTCCCCGCGGTGCGCTTCCCGCGCCATGAGCACGCGGTCGAGATCGGCGTCGACTTTGGGCCCGGCGGCCACGCCTGCACCACCATCGGCGGCGACCGCAGCCACGAGTACATCAGCGAGAACGCCGACTACCGCAGCTAGGGCTGGACGCGTAGCGCGGCGGTCGAGGCGCGCAGGACCACCGCCGCCGGCAGCATGGTGCGCGCGGGCAGCACCGCGGCGGGATTGTCCATGCGCGCGAGCAACAGGCGCACCGCGCTGGCGCCGAGCTCGAAACGCGGGACCGCCACCGTCGAGAGCGCGGGCGTGACCTGGGACGCCACCGGGATGTCGTCGAAGCCGAACAGGCTGAGCGCGTCCGGGATCTCCACCCCCGCGAGCTGGGCGGCGCGCAGCACCCCCAGCGCCATCGCATCGTTGGCGCAGGCGATGGCGGTCGGGGGCGGACGCAGGCCGAGCAGTCGGCGACCGGCATCCTGGCCGGAGGCGAATTCGAAATCTCCGGCGATCACCAGCTGATCGTCGAGGGGGATGCCGGCATCCTTGAGCGCGAGATGGTAGCCTTCGAGGCGCTCCAGCCCGACCCCGGCCAGGCCGCCGGCGACATAGCCGATGCGGCGGTGGCC
>JAYVMM010000136.1:0-4601 GCA_043758975.1 Planctomycetota bacterium
TGGGCGGATGCGCACGGGCGCATCGAGCGCCACGAGCTGTGGCTGCATGGCCTGCACATCGGGGTCTACCTCCAGGCCGGGGCCTTCGGCCACCAACCGGCGCAGCCGCGCAAACTGCTGCTCACCCGGCGCGAACTCGACAAGCTCGAGGACACCATGAAGGGCAAGCCGCTCACCCTGGTGCCCGACCAGCTGCATTTCCGCCGCGGCTACGCCCGCATGGTGATCTGCCTGGTGCGCGGCAAGACCCGCGGCGACAAGCGCCAGGACATGATCAAGCGCGCTCAGGGGCGCGACGTCGAGCGCGAGATGGCGCGCCGGATCAAGCAGGGCTGAGTCCGCAAGCGGGGATGGCCCGCAAGCGGGCCAGGAACACCGGCCTACTTGCCGCCGGCGTTCGCGGCAGCGGCAGCGCGCGCGTCTTCAGCCGCCTTGTTGCGGTCGGCGCGATCCTTCATCAGCGCCTCGCAGCCCTTCATCGCCGCATCCCAGGTGGGCTGGAAGTCGGCATCCTTCTTCAGTTCCTTGAGCGCCGGCTCCTTCTCGATATCCTTGTACAAACAGGGGTACTCCAGGAGGGCGAGCTTGAAGGCGCTGAAGGCGAGTGTCGGCGAGTGCTCGCCGAACAGCTTCTTGGCGTTGGCGAAGTAGTTCTGTGCATTAACGATGGCTTGGAACTCAGAATCCTGCAGCTGCAGCCCGACGTCGAGGGTGTAGTCGCGCATCGCCGCCAGTTCGAGGCCGTTGCCGGCTCCCTGCAGCTTGTAGGTGTAGAGCTTGTGCAGCTTGAGGAAGTCGAGCATCAGGTCGTCATTGGTGATGTTGGCCTGCAGATCGCTGGTCTTGCTGCTCGCCACCTGCTTCTGCGTCACCAGCGCCTTGAAGTAGAAGATGTCGGGGATGATCTTGGCGGCGGTGAGCTGCTTCTTGCGCGATTTGGCGTACTCCGTGAGCTCAGCCGCCTCCGATGGATCGCTGTGCATCGAGGTGGGGATGAGCATGTCGATCTGCATGCTGCGCGACGAGGCGGTGCGTAGTCCCCTGCCGGTGTATTCATAGGTCATCAGGTGCTGGTTGGGCGGATCGATGATGACATAGCGGTCAGCGGTGCCCACCCCGATCCACGGGTCGCTCGGCTTGAGCGTGAGCGCGCCGCCGCCGGCGATCAGCGCCTTCATCGCCTCTTCGATGTTCTTCTTCTGCTCCGCCTTGACGTCCGCCGGCAGCTGGGCGAGCAGCTCGGTCGGGGTCGGGCTGGAGGCGAGCACCTGGGGTACATAGAGCTCGGCGGCGTAATTGCGCCACGCCGCCAGCTGCGGTCCCACGTCCTGCTTCTGGATGTCGTAGACCAGGATGGCGCGCATGCACGGCACGACGATCATCAGCGAGGTTGCGCCGAGCGCGCCGCGGATCACCCCGTCATAGGGATGGTCCGCCGCCCAGAAGGCGTCTTCGGCCTGGCGCGCGCGCTCCTGATAGGACTTCAGGCCGTTCTTCACCTCCTCCTCGGTGGGCTTGGACGGCAGCATGGCGAGCAGCTCGTCGACCGACGGCTTGCAGTTGGCGCTGCCGGTGCGCAGCGCGGTGAAGGCCGTCCCGCCGCGCATGCCGATGACGAACTTGCTGTAGAACTCGACGTCCTGGAGGAAGTTGGCCGAGCCGTGTTTGACCAGGCTGGTGCCCTCGACCGTATAGAGGGTCATGGTGCCCAGGCCCGGCTCGACCACCACATAGATGCCAGCCTGGCCGTTGGAGCCGGCCTGGCGCAGCACCATGCTGGTCTCGAGGGCGGGCAGGGTGGTAAGCGCGCCGGCGGCGGCGAGCAGGATGGCGAGAGCGATGGCCTTCATTGTACCCTCCTGGGATCAGGGCGGATGCATGGTGAGCGCACGCTCCACACGGAGCATGCGCAAGCGCTGATGGGGGCCGGGCTGTGTGCCTCAGCCTACCGTATGATACACCGAAATGGGGCGCGCCGTTGCTGTATTCCGGCGCTAGCGCTTGGGGTCGGGCGGCAGCACGAAGTCGTGGTTGCTGGCCTTGTCCTGCACCCACTCGAAGAACACCTTGAAGGGGCAGAGCAGGGCGGCGAGGGTGAGTTCTGGGGAGAGCGCGAGCGGCGGATAGTGGTCCTTGGACATCAGCGCCAGGCGCTCGCGCGTGGCCTTGCCCTCGAAGCCCTCGCGGTAGCTGGGATGCTGGCTGGCGATCGCCACCCGCGCGTACATCTCGTGCAGCTGCAGGATCTTCTGCGCCAGCTGGGCCAGGCGCCACGACTTCTGCCCGGCGGTCTGCCCCTGCATGAAGGGGTAGAGGTGGGCGGTGCCCTCGATCGCCTCGAGCCAGTGCAGCACGGTGGCGTGGGTCTCGCTCTGGGAGTCGAATTCGTCCCGGCTGAGGTAGCGCAGGAAGACCTCGCGGTAGAAGTTCGAGCGGATGCGGTCGGCGACCAGCAGCCGGCGCGCCGCCTTGCGTTCGGTATCGGGCAGGCTGTTGAGCGGCTCCTCCATGTCGCGCGGGATGGGCGGCTCGCCGTTGGCGTCGGTCCACACCGTGTCGGCGCCCTCGGCGCGGCGGAGGCGGCGGATGGTGCGCATGCTGCGGTCGGCGAAGGCGGGGGTGTAGACCAGGCTCTCGTTGAGGGTCGGCGCGCCGAAGCCCGGCGGAATGGCGTTGAGCAGACGCCCGAGCATGTTCGCGGGCAGCTCGCGCAGGTCGGCCAGGGTGGGCGGCTCGCCCTGGCGCTCGGCGACGTTGCCGCGCACCCGGCGGTAGACCCCGATGACGTGCAGCTGGAGGGCAGCGACCTCGACGTTGCCCTCCTCGCGCAGCAGGCAGAGCTGCTCGACCAGGGACGCGCGCAGGGTGCTGTCCTTGTAGTGCGGATCGTCGGCGAGCGAGCGCATGGTGCGCTCGAGGCGGTTGCGCTCGCTGTCGACCTCGAGCTCCTTGAGCATCGCCTGCAGGCGCGGATTGTCGCTGTCGCCGGTGATGAGGGCGTCGGAGAGCCCGGATTCCATCTCTTCGATCAGCTTGCGGTGGCGCTCGACCAGCAGCGGGCGGCGCGCCTCGGCGATGAAATCGAGGGTGCTGTAGGCGGAATCCTCGTCGTCGGGGCGGGGCTTGACGCTCATGCCGGCTTTGTGCTGGTTACGCCCTGAGGATCCAGCGGGAAAGCGGCAGGCTGGACCCCGGGGTGTGGTGCAGTCCCCGCTTGCCAGCTGGCGCGGGCACCTAGCGTGGTCATGCCCCGTCGCGGGCCTGCCTGCACTCAGGCCGGCGACGGGCCTTTTCACGTACACAGCGCGCCCACCGCGCCAGGGACCCTGACAGCATGAGCAGCACAGCGGGCAGCGACACGCGCAATCGCAGTCGCAACAAAGTCGTCCTCGGCCTGCAATGGGGCGACGAGGGCAAGGGCAAGGTCATCGACCTGCTCACCAGCAGCATCGACGTGGTGGTGCGCTGCCAGGGCGGCGCCAACGCCGGCCACACCGTGGTGGTGGGCGGCAAGAAGACCGTGCTCCACCTGCTGCCCTCCGGGGTACTGCACACCGCCGCACGCTGCATCATCGGCAACGGCGTGGTGGTCGACCCCCTGGCGCTGTGCGCCGAGGTCGACGAGCTCAGCGCCAACGGCTGCGACCCCACCACCCGTCTGGCGGTGAGCGACCGCGCCCACCTCGTGCTGCCCTGCCACAAGGCGCTCGACGCCGCCAACGAGGCGCGCAAGGGCGATGCCAAGGTCGGCACCACCCTGCGCGGCATCGGCCCGGCCTACGCCGACAAGGTCGCGCGCACCGGCCTGCGCTGCGGTGAGCTGCGCGACTTCGCCGCCTTCACCGCGCGCCTGCGCAGCCATCTCACTCAGGTCAACGGCCTGCTCCTCGCCCTCGGCGCGCAGGCGCTCGAGGTCGAGCAGGCGGTGGCCCAGGTGCTGCCAGCCTGCCGCCGCGTCGCCGCCCTGGTCACCGACACCGCCGATGAGCTGCAGCGCGCCGCCGTGCAGGGCAAGGCCTTCCTCTTCGAGGGCGCGCAGGGCGTGCTGCTCGACATCGACTACGGCACCTACCCCTTTGTCACCAGCTCCAACACCGGCGTCGGCGGGGTGATCTGCGGCAGCGGGCTGTCGCACCGCGAGCTCGGCGAGGTCATCGGCGTGGTCAAGGCTTACAGCACGCGCGTCGGCGCCGGGCCCTTCCCGGTCGAGCTCACCGGGCCGGCCACCGGCGCCAAGGGCGACGAGATCCGCCAGCGCGGGCAGGAGTTCGGCGCCACCACCGGGCGCCCGCGGCGCTGCGGCTGGCTCGACCTGGTGGCGGTGCGCTTCGCCTGCCGTCTCAACGGCGTCGACTCAATCGCCCTGACCAAGCTCGACATCCTCACCGGCGAACGCGAGCTGCCGGTGTGCATCGCCTACCAGCTCGACGGCAAGCGCATCGACACCATCCCGGCGCGCATCGAGGACCTCGCGCGCGCCACCCCGATCTACGAGGTGCTCCCCGGCTGGAGCGAAGCACTCTCGAGCAGCCGCACGCGCGCGGGCATGCCGCCGGCGGCACGCGCCTACGTCGATTTCATCGAGGCCCAGCTGGGGGTGG
>JAYVMM010000137.1:0-6455 GCA_043758975.1 Planctomycetota bacterium
CCCGCTGCCGGAACGCCCGCAGCTCCGGCGGGGCGCCCCGCGGTCGCCCCAGCGGCGCTTGAGAAGGCGCAGACCCCGCCCGCGCTCCTAGCGGCGGCCGACGACTCCATGCCCACCCCCTCGACCCTTGCCCCGGCCTCGGTCGCCGGCCAGCCGGAGCCCGCCGCGGACAAGCCGGCGGGCAGGCCCTCGGCGCGCCTGGCGGCGCAGGCGCCCGCAGCGGCAGCCGGCGGCGCCCGCCGTCCCGGCAGCACCGCGCGCCACGAGAAGGCGGCCACTGGGCGCCACGACAAGCCCGCCACCGCGCGCTACGGCAAGCCGGTGACCGCGCGCCATCAGCGCAGTTCCGGCGGCTTCGGCCGCTATGTGGTGTTCGGCCTGATCGCCCTGGTGGTGATCGGCGCCTGCGCCTATGGCCCGGTGACGCGCAGCATCGCGCTGGGCAAACTCGATGCCGCCAAGGGCGAGGAGGCGCTGCTCGCCGCCGACGCCTACGTCAAGCTGGTCGACGGCAGCAAGAGCCGCCTGAACATGCTGGTGCGCGAGAACCACGGCCCGGTGGAGGCGCAGGTGCACGTGGCCAAGGATGCCAAGCTGTTCTCGGCCCTGGTGATGATCTGCGAGCGCCCGCTCTCAGACCCGCCGCCGCCCGCCGACGGCAAGCCGGTGGCTGCGCCGCCAAGCAATCCCAGCCTGGCGCTGGTGACCCAGGACCAGCGCATCCTCGCGCTCGATGCCGCCACCGCGATCTACCAGCCCGAGAGCATGGCTTCGGAGGTGCTGCCCGACGACCTCGCCAAGTGGGCCAAGGAGGGCGGCTACAAGACCGAGCTCAGCCTGGCGGCGATGCGCCTGATCGCTGCCGCACGGCCCAAGTACGCGATGGAAACCCTGCTCGCCATCGCCACCGCTGCCGGCCAGGACTCCCAGCGCACCGAGGCCGCCATCGACGCCATCGCCGCCAACACCGACAGCGACAACCTCGGATACTCGATCAACCTGCTGCAAAGCCGGGTCAGCGACATCGCGGTGGCGCGCACCAAGCTCACCGACAACATCACTAAGCTCAGCAGCCCCAACCACCTCGGCAGCCTGGTCGCGCTGCTCTCCAGCCCCAAGGACGAGGTGCGCGCGATCGCCATCGAGGCGATGGGCGGCCCGCACATGCAGCTCGGCGACAGCCCGGCCGACTACCACAAGCGCGAGGAGCTCGGCAAGAGCATCACGCCCAAGCTCGACGAGAAGACCCCGCCGGTCGAGCTCGCTGCCACCCTCAAGGCGGTCAAGGGTCTGCGCCTGATCGGCGCGCGCGACGCCGTGCTCGCCCTGGTGCCCAAGCTCGCCACCCTCCACCTCGAAGGCATCGGCGCCTCCTTCATGAGCGATTTGCTCGGCAAGGCGATGATCTCCACCCTGCAGCCCGCCGACGCGGGCAAGGACGCGAAGGGGGCGGAGGCCGCCGCCGAGGCGGTGAAGCTCGCCACCGAGGCGCGCGTCCAGAGCGAGGACCTCATCACCAAGCTCATCGCCGCGCTCGACGTCGACGCCAGCCGCACAGTCGCCGCCGGGGCGCTGATGCTGATCAGGGACCCCAGCTTCCTCAGCCTGCGCGCCGGCCTCGACAAGCTGCAGGCGCACGGCGAGAACCCCGACTGCTTCACCGCCCTTACCGTGCTGGTCGACAAGACCTACAACCGCCCGGATGTTCTCAAGGCCAACGGCAAGGAGCTCGAGAAGTGGAAGGACTTCCTCGCTGCCGACCGCCCGCATTTCGACCGCGTCAAGGAGATCATCGAGTGGATGGCGACCCACCGCAACAACCTGCAGATCGGCGACGGACGGCACCGCGCCGAGCTGGGCGAGGCCAAGGACTACATCGCCAAGGCCCAGGAGGAGCTCGACGCCTGGCTGATGGATCCCACGTTCGTCTCCCCGCTGGGCATGACCAAGTCGCAGATCACCTCGCTGGTGAAGGACCTCAAGATGAAGGGCAAGGACGTGCGCGCGGCCTTCGCCGGGTCGACCGAGTGAAGGCCGCGCGCGCGGCGCGCCCGGTGCCGGCGAGCAGAGTCCCCGCGGAAAGCGATGGACGCCGATCGGCGCAGGGGCATAAATACCAACATCCAAGCCACATACGCCGAGGTCTCTATGTCTACTGACAGCGGTCCTGCAGTTCCCGCCAGCCCCTCCAACGAGGCCATCGCGACCCATGCGCATGAGGAGCGCCGGCTTGGCCTGCTCATCCTCGAGAACAAGACCGGGGCCGCGCTCGCCACCGGGGTGCCGCACCTGCGCGCCGCCGCCGACCTGTGGGAGCAGGCCGGCAGCCCGACCCGGCGCGCCGAATGCCTGCTCGACCTCGGCAAGCTGCACACCAAGAGCGGCAACCACGGCGACGCCGCCAAGGTCCTGACCGAGGCGCTGCGCGTTTTCGAAGGCTCGAACGAGAACCGCCTCGCGCTCGATGCCGCCTCCCAGGCCGGCATGGCCTTCCTCGCGCTCAAGGACACCGATCAGGCCATCCGCCACCTCAAGCGCGCGCTCGAGTTCGCCGAGGACCTCAACGACCATGTGCAGATCGGGCTGTGCCTGCTCGACCTCGCCAACGGCTACGTGGCCAAGAAGGAGGCGCCGGCGGCGATCAAGTGCTGCGAGCGCGCGCTCGCCATCTTCACCAGCTTCCGCAAGGGCCCGCAGCGCGCCCAGACCCACGAATGCCTGGCCTGCGCCTACACCATCAGCGGCGACTACGCCGCCGCCGCCAAGAACTACGAAGCCAGCGTGCAGATCAGCACCGAGCTGGCGCGCTCCTTCGACGCCACCGAGACCCTCAGCCACTTCGCCGAAATGGAGCGCAAGCGCGGCAACTTCGACGATGCGCTCAAGCTCCACGAGCGCTGCATCGCCATCCACAAGCAGTCCGGCAACAAGGCCCTGCTCGCGCAATCGCTGCGCCGCGTCGGCCTGGTGCACGCCAAGCGCGGCGCGGTCGACGACGCCATCGCCAGCTATCAGCGCAGCCTCGACCTGTGCGAGACCATCAAGGACCTCGACGGCATCAGCCGCACCCTGTTCCTGCTCGGCGCCGCCGAGGCCAACGCCCAGCGCGACACCCAGGCCTTCGCCCATCTCGAGCGCAGCCTGCAGGTGGCGCGCGAGAACGAGAACCTCTCGCACCAGGAGCAGGCGCTCTCCGCCATCACCAGCCTGCACCGCCAGCTCGGCAACAACGACCAGGCCCTGGTCACCATGCGCCAATGGGTGGAGGTGCTGGCCAAGATGGGCGATCGCGCCGACCAGCTGCGCGCGCTCGGGCGCATCGCCGAGCTGCAGCAGGAGATGGGCGAGTACGCCGAGGCCGAGGCCCACCTCACCCGCCTGATCGAGGTCTGCACCCACCCCGAGGACCAGGCCGAGCGCTTCCGCGCGCTGCACAACCTGGGCACGGTGGTGGCCAAGCGCGGCGACCATATGACGGCGATGCGGCACTACCGCGAGGCGCTGCACGGTTCTTATAACGACCCCGCGGCGCGCGCGCGCATTCTGCATCAAATGGGCTATTCTGCGCTCCATCTCGGCGAGGCCAAGACCGCGCTCGAATACCTGCAGGAGAGCCTGGCCATCTACGACGAGCTCAAGGACGAAAAGGCTCGCGCCCGCCTGCTGGTCGATGTCGGCAACGCCCAGGTCCAGCTCGGCAACAAGGATGAGGCGCGCGACCTCTTCGAGGAGGCCGCCGAGCTGTGCGAGGACCAGGGCGACATGCGCGCCACCACCATCATCCGCAAGGCCACCAAAGGCCTGTGATGTCGCGCGCGGCGCGCCGGGCGCTGCCGCCGCCTACGAATCCGCCACTGCCACCGAGGAGTCGCGATGAGCTTCACCCTGCCGCTCGGCGCCAGCGCGCCGGACTTCTGTCTGCCCGCCACCGACGGCAAGACCTACCGTCTGGCCGACTTCGCAGCCGCACGCGCGCTGGTGGTGTTCTTCACCTGCAACCACTGCCCCTACGTCACCGGCTCGGACGAGTCCACGCGCGCCACCACGCTCGCCTTCCAACCCCAGGGCGTCGCCTTCGTCGGCATCAATTCCAACAGCGCGAACACCTACCCCGATGACGATTTCCCGCACATGGTCGCCCGCCACCAGCAGCTGCGCCTGCCCTGGCACTACCTGTACGACCAGAGCCAGGATATAGCTCGCGCCTACGGCGCCCTGCGCACCCCGCACTTCTTCGTCTTCGACCGCACGCGCCGCCTCGTCTACACCGGGCGGGCGCTCGACCAGCCGCGCGACGCCAGCACAGCCACCGTCAACGACCTCGCACGCGCGCTCGGCCAGCTCATCGCCGGCGCCCCGATCACCACTGCGCTGACCAACCCGATCGGCTGCAACGTCAAGTGGGACGGCAAGGACGCGCACTGGATGCCGGAGGAGGCCTGCGACCTGGTGCCGGGGGCGGCGAAGAAGAAGGCTTGAGGCCTGGCGCGCGCCGGCGCCTGCCGCCGCCGCGCCTCAGGCCACCACCACGTAGGCCAGGCTCACGAGTTCGAGGCGGGCGCCGGCGAGGGCGGCGCGCAGCGCCTGCGCCTGGGCCTCCTCGTCGGCGGCCTCGCGCGCGGACAGCAGGGTCTCGGGATGCTCAGCGCCCAGGCGCGCGCGGGCGCTATGCGCCTGGGCGCGCGCCACCCCCACGCCAGCATCGGCGCGCGCGGTGAACGCCGCCAGCGCCGGGTCGCGCACCTGCGGTAGCAGGCGCTCGCCATGCGCGCGCGCAACCGTCACCGCCCGGCGCACCTGGTCCTGCCACTCGACCACCTGCTCGACCTTGCCGGCGAGCAGCGGACGCGTCCACACTTCGCGGCTGGCGCTCAGGCTGAGGGCGCGGTCGCCGCGGCGGGGATCGAAGACCGGGGCGAGGGCAGTGAGCGCACCGAGGTCCGCCTCGATGCCGCCATCAGTGCCGCGCACGAAGGCGACCTCGCGGCGCGGCGGCGCCACCACCAGCAGGCGGCGCAGGCAGTCGAGCGGCACGCCGGCGCTGGCGAGCGGCGCGAGGTCGAGCACCAGCTGGTAGCCGACGCGCACCCCCTCCCAGCGCTTGAGCTGGGCGTCGGACTGGCGGCGCCAGGCCGCCACCGCGCTCCACTGCGCCTTGCCGGCGTCGTCGAGCAGGCGGTCGATCACCCCGTTGCCGATGGCGAAGTAGCTGAGCGCCGGACGGTCGAGCGCGGTCTCGCGCTTGAACACCCCGGCCTCGGGTTCCTGGTGGTAGCGGGTGCGCAAATGAAAGGCGCGCGGGGGCTCCTCGTCACGGCGCGCCGAGCCGCCCATGCCGCGAATCCAGCGGCATACCGCATCGCGCGGCGCGCTGAAGGCATCGAGCGAGGCGGCCAGGGTGGCGGCCTCGGCGTAGGCGCCGGCCTCCTCGTGGAAGAGCTCGTCCGCGCGCGCATCGCGGTTGGCGCGCTCTAAAGCGACCAGTTCGTCGAGCTCGGGGCGGATGGCGCGCAGGGCGGCGGCGCCGCCGGCGAGCGCCACCGCCAGGGCGCGGGTCTCGAGCGCGTCGCTGATGAACTCGAGGCCCGAGGACGAGGTCGCGAACACCCGCGCCGACTCCTCCAGCACGTCGGCCCATGCCGACTCCAGGCTCTCGCTGTCGTCGGCCACCATGATCCAGCTCGCGACCTCGCCGTCGCGCCCGATGCGGTCGACCCGCCCGATGCGCTGCTCGACCGCCGCCAGCGACCACGGCAGGTCGAAGTGGACCACCACCGAGACGAACTGGAAGTTGCGCCCCTCGCCGCCGAGCGGATCGCACACCAGGAGCGGGCAGTCGTCGTCGTCGCGGAAGCGCCGCGCCGCCTCCTCGCGCTCCATGGTGTCCTGGTGCGCGCCGAAGGTCTCGACCCCGTCTTCGCCGAAGGCCTCGCCGAGGTAGCCGGCGAGGCGCTTCACCGCCAGGCCGTGGCCGGTGAAGATCAGCACCTTCTCCTGCGGATTTTCCTTCCAGAAGGCGGCCAGGCGCCGGATCAGGGCCTTGGCCCGCGCCGGGGTCCGGCTCAGCCAGGGCGTTACCGCGGCGCGCAGGAGCTCGAGCGCTTCGGACTCGTCCGCTGCCTCGGTGTGGCAAGCGGCGCTGACCGCGATGTGGGCAGCGATCTCGTTCTCCGAGAGGTCGCTACGCAGGACCTGGGCGGCGCTTTCGCCGGCGCGCGCGCGCGCGCGGTATTCGCCATAGGCCGGCGGATCGTCGAGCACCGCCGCGCGCATCGCCAGCATGCGCTCGAGCACCAGGGGGTCGGCGCCGGCGCTGAGCTCGAGCTGGAGCAGCCAATGGGCGAGGCGCGGCGGCAGCGTCGGGGTGGCGTCGGCGCCGCCGGCGGCCGGGACGGCGAAGTGGGCGACCAGCACGGCGCGGTAGGCGGCCAGCTCATTGCGCACCGCGTGCTCGG